>JAPOOH010000610.1 GCA_026713505.1 Chloroflexota bacterium
AAGCGGAGGCTGCGACACTGCCATGGGAACGCTCCTGATGTCGTGTTTTTGGGAACTCACATCCTACCGCATCTTGCGGTGCGGAGCGTTCCCACCTCCCCGCCGACCACCGCCGTCGTGACAAAATCCTGCCCCGGAACGGGCGATTGTCACGAAAGCCCTGTTTCAGCGGCACCTCGCAACCACGACATCAAGTTAAATCAACCACTTGCGATTGCCATATGGGAACTACACCCCCTCGCACTCTCATCCAACCTCGACCGTGCCGCCCGCAGACAAAAGCCAAATCACTCACGATCGAAAACCGACCCCAAAGACCGACAGACTGCTAGTACGTCAGCTGAAGCTGATGATAACATGTCCTGAACCAAGCTGAGAGAATAGCGGATAAGAGAGACGCAGGACCAAGCAGCATGAGAATACACGCAATATGCGGACTCATTGCGATAGCATTGCTTATGGCGGCTTGTGGCGCGAACTTTGAGTCCATCGGCCGCCGAACGCCGCTGCCATCTTCCACTGATGGTGGCATTGCAGTTCATTTAGACGCACAACAACGGCTCGTGGTCTATCGCGCCAAGAAGTATTGCGCAGAGCCGAGTCCGGATGCTTTGGCCGCCTATGCACAGTCTATCGGACTGGGCATGGGTGATTCGAATCAGAGCGCTCTATCGCTTGCGGCTGCGTCCCAGAGCACCTTGGCTAGTATCGGTTTGCGCACTCAATCGATAACGATCATGCGGGATGCACTTTACCGAATGTGCGAGGCGTACAACAACGGAGCTTTGGGCGATGTCATGGCTGCGACGCTCCTACACCGCAGTCAGGATCTCACTTCCGTCATTCTTGCGGTGGAGCAATTGACAGGGGCAGTTGCGGCCAATCAGGTGATCGTAACCGGCACCGCCAGGGCGAACACATCGGCGAATCTCGTGGCCAACAACCGAGCACTTGCTTCTGCACAGGAATTAGTGAAGAAGCGCGAGCAGGCTGTCGAAGAGGCGACGCAACATCTGAACGCCAGCACAAACGAGCTCCGCATCGCGAAGACAAATGTCGAGACCGCCCAGCGCGAACGTGATGGAGGCGAGGGACAAGAAATCGGAAGCGCTCAGTCGGGGATCAACCGGGCAGAGCAAGAATTCCAGGTAGCGGAGGAGAACCACAGAAGGGCCAAAGCGGACCTTCAGACAAAGCAAGATCAGCTAGAGAATGCCAAACAGGTTGTCGAGATCATAGAGGCAGAGCAGGACGCAGTCCTTACCAGCGCTTCCGCGACTACAACTGGAGCGGGTCAGTTCACCATAGTGCAGCCGCGGACAAACCTAAGCCCGGAGGCAACACGCGAGATCGCAAATGCGGTCCACGGTTTGGTCACGAAAGCGCTCGACAAGAGCTATACTGTGGAATCCTGCATGGCCCTCCTGACCTCCGGGATAGACAACGCGGACGCGCGCGAAAGGCTGGAACCCGTGATCAATCTGTGCATCGATCTCGTCACGACAGGCATACAAAAGGCTTTGACTATAGAATCTACGTTCGATGATTCTGGAACCGACCCAACCATCGAACTGCTAGAGAGGGCAATTGAAGAAGACGAAAACTTATTGAGTGACATCATAAGGTGGATGGACAATAAAGACATCAAGGCATCGCCTAACAATCTATTGTTGGACAAAGAATACTCATACCGTCGGCGTCAAATTATTGAAGACTTGGGAATTCGTGGAGTCCAAACTGTTGGGCAGGAACAGGAACAACAAGATAAAGAGGCAGTACCAGAATCAGAATCGCAAACGGAAGGCAGACCAAAAAAAGAGGAAACAGAAAATGGCTGATATCGAAAACGTTGAAAGAGGCGTTTCGACAAAAAAAGTGAAGAAGAGCGTCAAGTATGCGATCGCCCACTCCAAAACAAAAAGGATAAAGATCAAACGAGACGTCAAGAAGAACTGGACTGTGATAGTCGTCCGATCACCTTAGTGTCCTGTATCCTGAAGTTCACACAGTAATGAGCCTCTTGCAAAATAGGCGAGGCGAGCGGCTCTTCTGCCTGATTTGAGGCTGTTGCGGTGGGACCGGCCCACCCTCCTGAGTATCATGTGCTGTGACTAAACACCGCATGACGACCAAGGAGAAGCGGAGCCGTGTC
>JAPOOH010000575.1 GCA_026713505.1 Chloroflexota bacterium
ATGGCCTTGATCGGCTGCTTGGCGCTGTAAGGGTCGGCACTGTCTACGTTCCCTATGTAGATCCAGTCATGCCGATCTTGGATCTCATCGAAGCTGAAGCGGAGGGTGCGCTCTCGGCATCCCTAGTCGAATCGAGAATCTATCCCGAGTCGTGGTTTGGGCGGAGGGGCGTTTCCCTTCGAGGAGAACCCGGCGGTCTGTCAGCGATGCAGCCGGCCGATAGGTAGGCGCCGAGTCACCAATCCACGTAGGAGGCTCGGCTTTCGAACCGCGCTTCGCAGGCAAAACTACAAGTCAATCCCGGCAGGCACGGTCTGCAACGATGCGCCTTCATTACCGGAGTCCCCCGACTCCAGTTCCACGAAGAAGTCGGAAACCGCCCCGGGGGCACCCGCCAACACTCTCCGCAACCGCGATTGGTCCTCGAAGTCTCCGATCACACCACGGTTTCCTTCCAGCGAACTGGGCCCAATTCAATCGGCAACGCCTTGACCAACTCACTGAAGCCCTCCAGGTCATTGGATACGGGCTTGTAAACGAATGGTGTCAAGAGCCCTGGCACGGGCGCGGCGTCGGCATAGAGGAGGGTGATGATCGCAAACTTCTTGTCCTTCTTGCGCTTTTGAAGGATCGCGTAGTCAACCTCCGTGGCCAAGTACTTTTCGTCGGTGAAACTCTCGGTGATGAAAAACACTGCAGCGCAAGACTCTTCGAATCCCTGCAAGAGTCCTCGCTCCAGGTTTGCGCCCGCAGGCAATTCCGGCTCATCCAACCATGGATCAAAGCCGAGGGCCTTAAGAGCGTCGTGATAGCGGTAGACGAGAGGCTTGTCGACGGACTTGTGGCTCAGGAATATCCGCACCTCACGCGACGTTGGAATGCGGCTAAGGGGAACCGCTTGCACGGCGCGCGCCTCCGGCGTTGCCAAGTCGGCGGCGTCGCCGAGTCGTTGGGAGACATCTTCTACAAATGGACGGATCACCAGTGTCCGGAACAACTCGACGGCTTCATGGAGCTTTTTCTGCCCGTGGGCAAAGCCAAAGGATAGGATCCGGTTGCGACCTTCGTTGGCCGATCTGATAACCCGGTAGCGCACCACGAGCTCTTCGTCGCGGTCCGCGGGGAACGCTAAGGTCGCATTGAAGCGCGTTGTTGCGCCGCTCCACCAGGCATCCGTGTCAGTCTCGATTCTCTTCTCCAGCGGCGCTAGGATGCTTTGAACCAACTGGTCAGAGCTGCAGAATGTGAGAAAGCGTTCGCAGTGATGATCGAACGCGGCGACATCTTCGTGCAGCAGGTCATCCCGTCGACGCTTGAAAGTTCTGATGGAGTCGACAATCACCTCTTTGGGCAATGACACAAGATCGCTCTTTTCAGCGCTCACGTTATGGTCACCTCGGTACCGCAAAACGGGCACGCACGCACGTAGTTCCAACGCTCTGACAACTTGATTCTCTCGCCGCAACAGAGAAACTCCACAATCTTCATATCTGCCGGCTCAGGGCCGTGAATCGGTCGGACGGGCGCAAGAACTCGGTGGTGTTCAAAGCGCACGGATACAGAGAACATCCCGGCAGTTTGGGCAGGCCCACGGCCACCGTCCTCCAAGCCAGCGAACGTCTTGTTCAGGAGCGGCAACACGCAATCCCGGTAGACGAATCGCCGGAAGTAGCAGGCAGTTTCCTCGGTGTGCATCTCGCCTAGACTCGCCTCGTGTGCGCAATAGGGACAGCGCAGGATGGCAGCTGGTTTGTCTCCAGCATCCTCAGGCTCCGCGCCTATCGCCCCCCCCACTCGCCTCACCTGTTCGCTCAGTGCTGACTCCAGGTCCGCGGGATGCACCTCAGTCTTGAAATCACGACCACATGAGTCGCAACTTAGTCGCAGGAAATTGTCCCGATCAGTGCTGATCGAGAACGCAAACTTGACTTCGCTCTGTGTTGAACTGTCAGGGTCCATGGCCTATATGCGAGTCAACGAAGTCTGTCCAGTTGCAGGTGAACGAATGCGGTCTGGCCCGTATCCCTGACACGCTACGGTTTCCGGCAAACGCGAACGCTCAATCCAAAGGATCGTGAACGCCTACTGCGATTCATTTTGGTGGTTCCGACGCAAGGGGAACATTCCGGGGGAATGTGAACACCTCGGAGCGAAGCAACACTAGTACCTTTAGGATGCCGATCCGTGAACTCCTCAGTCAAGTGGGTCCTCGCTTGACCGGGAATGGCGGATCACGATCTCGTCTCTCATTGAGTTTCCGCCATGACCTGAGAAGGGGCCGCAGGGAGGGTCGTCGCATCGTACTATCAGACGAATCCAGATCTTGCGGCAGCAGCAGAGTCGGCGCTTGGTGAAGCTCGCTCTCTTCTTGAATCGAATCCAACCGCGTCGCTCGATTTCTCCCGATCAGCTACTGAAGTTGCCCTACCAGATGTACTGTTGAAGCCTATCGCTCACGGGATGGTGCATAACGGATTTCTCCACAGCTTCGGAATATGCCCTGCACTAAGAACAGACAGAAGGATCTATGTCAGATACCCGTCATCATAAAGCACCTGCACTAGCTCCGGTGCGGGAGTCGGAGGGGCTGTGGCCCGGGGTCCTGAATTCGAGACCCCTCGGAGGGAAGTACTCTCGATACCAGTCGTGGAAGTCGCGGTCCGGCTTCCCGAGAGTTGCCGTTCCATGGCTGGACCGGACTGCCGGAGCGATGCCGGTCGGCAACAGAACAGCACTGCCCTTCCGCAGACCAGGCTGGGTGCGGAAGGGGAAGCAGCGCTGTTCCGCACCTGCGATGGATGCGATTCTGGCTCGCCCGTCTCGGAACGGTGCGTCGCAGGCGCATCCGGTAGCGGTTCCTCTCCCGCAGGGCATCGCCGCGAAGGCGCCGGTAGCGCTTGTTCTGGCACGTCTTGCAAACCGACTTGCGCGGCCCACGGTGAGCCATCTCCAAACGCGGCCTACCGCAGTCCTCGCAGCACCACGCGTATCGCCCGTCCCGGTAGGTCTGAATCACCGCCATGGCTCAAAACTCCGCTATACCGCACTCGCACAGCCGGGCAAGCGGGGCATTGGATCGGGCGTCAGGCGGTGTTTGGCGGTTGCGCGCCGAATGCTGGCCACGAGATTCGTCAGTTGGCACCTCCAGCCGGGCAGCCGAGGATACGGCGGTTACGGACATGCCGTTGCCAGCGAGGGAATCCGCCAGGAGCGGGGCCGGGAGCCCCGCGGTGACGCAGAAGCTCCGTTCCGTTGGCACGCCAGACCGTACCGCAGTCTGGGTCGGTGCCGACGGGGAACGTGTCAAGACGACGGACCCATGCGCCAACTCTTCATCCCTCGACGCCTGGCACGGGCGGGGTGAATCGAACCACCGGACATGCCGGCCGTCGACGACCCGCCACCAGTCGAGGCAGCTATCGGGTTTCCTCCGATTCACGGTCGAAAGGGGCTGGGACACGGGCTGTTGCTGGCGACGGTCCAGCCGACCGATCCGGCAAGTCTTCTGCCACTCCTATCGTGC
>JAPOOH010000609.1 GCA_026713505.1 Chloroflexota bacterium
CGATAGAAATCGCCCTGATAGTCGCCGTCGGGCATTGGATTGCCGTCCGTCTCGGGGTATTCAATGACGGGTAAACGGACGGGATCGACCATTGGCGCGACCTCCGTGGCGATTGCGCGTACGACGACGCCTTGCCGGCGACACTAGCATAGGGGGTGCCTTGTCCGGAACCTGTGGAATCCCGGATTATCGACACGGGAACCCGGCAGGACAGGCGAGGTTTGCCACGATTGCGGTAGGCGTTTGTCACCGCTACGCGTGGGAAAAGGTCAGATGGTCGGTGAATCCACGGCCCGCCTCGTCCATGACCCGGATGCGCGCCGGATCATTGCCCATGAGGCGGGAGTCGACGAGCGCGAAAGGAGGCGCCCGGGTCGTTCGTGATTGCATGCGCCATGACCGAAAAGTCCGGCGCTATCTGGGCAGGTACCCGCGCAATGCGCCGCCGAGGCAGCAGACTCAGCCAAGCGGTTGTTAGCGCTAGGCCGTGATCCGAACCTGCAGGCCCAAAGCCCGCGTGATGCGCATGATGGTGGCGAATGTCGGGTTGCCGTGTTCCGACAGGGCTTTGTATAGACCCTCACGACTCATGCCGGCATCACTGGCGAGTTTGCTCATGTTTCCGGCCCTGGCGACATCGTTCAATGCGGCGCGGATAAGACTCCCATCGCCCGGGTCTTCTTCGGCGCATGCCTGCAGGTACAGGCGCGCATCTTCGCGGGTGCGCAGGTGTTCGGCTGCATCCCATTTGCTGAAAGTTTCGATCACGTCGACCATGCGCTCATTGTAAACTGTGGTTCACATTCTCGCTAGCGCGGAAGCTGGGGCCCAATGCCAGCGTGCTCTACGGAATGTGCCACGACCTCCGCCAACGCGCCCTCGCGGCAGCATCTATGCTACGACGTTCGGGGCGCCCGAAGCCATCGGTGCGCTCGCGCCGCTGGGCGGCCTGGCGATGATGGCAGGCTGGCTGTTGCTCGCGGCGGGTGCGTGGCGGGCGGGGCGGCTATAAGAACGCAGCGCGTTTGCAGCGGGCGAAAATCCGGGTAGCCCTTTCCACGGGGTCGGGATAGGCGTCGCGCAGCGCTTTCGACCGGATCTCGAGGCTGACATCCAGGCTCGATCAAGTTGCTCCGCAACTTGGAAACGTTGTTCGAAAATGCGACTCAACTGTCCACATAATGGCCGTTCAAGGAATCTAGTCCTTCCGTCTGAAGGGCGAAATCAAGTACATGGCAGCGACTACGCAAGCCACTGCGATGACGAAGAACATCACGAAAACGACAATCTTGCTGACGTGGGGCGGGGCTATCTTGTAAGCGACGTACGACAAGCAGACCACAATGATCGAGTTCCCAATTCGCTTGCCTATCGGAGAATCGGTTATCGCCAGAAACTTGAGTAGTTTTTGAGTCTTGGGCCCCGGTTGTTGTGGTTTGGTCATGAGAAAATTGTATCTCAAGTCCGAGGTTGGCCACGACCTCGTCATCAAGGCCGGGAATTACGTCGGGCCGGTTCACGCTTTACTGGTGCCGCGCCAAGGGGCGCTGGAAATTGTTTCGACCGGGGAACTATTGCGCTGCGCCGGTGTCGCAGGGGTCACAGCCTTGGCTGAGAGAGAGGGCAAATCGCGATGGATCCGATTCTAGTTTCAGGTATCACGATGGGGGTGGCCGGGGCCATATTTTCGTCGCCTTGTGCAACGCTTGTGGGTGTAC
>JAPOOH010000106.1 GCA_026713505.1 Chloroflexota bacterium
CTTCGGACAGCGCCATGCGGACGGCGTACGAGAGCAAGTCGATGCCGCCCCCCCCGACCCCGGGGACCGCGCCAATGAATCCGCCGAACATCCTCTGCCGGATGCCCCCCCGCCACTTGCTCGCACCGTACCGCACGCCTGAGAAGACCTCCCTCGTGGAGACGGTCCCCGGCGCGGAGACCGGGCGGCCAGTCATGGTGAGGTCGATCAGTTCCGGGAGCGCGAAGAAGCCGATGAGCGTCGGGATCAGCGGGAGCCCGTCCAGCAGGTAGATCTGTTCGAAGGTGAGCCGTGGAAGGCCCTGGATGCCGTCTGTTCCGATCGTGCTGGCGAGGACGCCGAGCAGACCGGAGATGATGCCCTTGATCATCGCCCCCCGGCTCAGGACGGAGACCATCAGCACGCCGAACATCGCCATCGCGGCAATCTCGGGGAACGAGAACCGGACCAGGATCGGGCGCATGAACGGAATCATGGCGAGCAGCGCTATCGCGCCTACCACGCCCCCGATGGCGGACACGGCGTAAATGGCCCCCAGCGTGTGGGCGGCCTTCCCGCGCATCGCTAGTTGATGGCCTTCCAGGAACGTGACCTGCGTCGCCGCGCCCGGGTAGCCCAGCAGGACGGCGGGCACCGAGTCCAGCGTGTTGTTCAGCCCGCCCAGGGCCGCAAGGAAGATGATGCCCGCAGTGGGGTTGTCGCCAAAGTTGAACAGCAGGAACGGAATGGCGATCGCGGCGATGGTTGTGCTGCCCAGGCCGGGGATGAGCCCGATTGTTCCCAGCAGCACGACTGCCAGCACCAGCATCGTCCAGTAGAGGGGGTCTCCGAGGAACCCCAAGGCGGCAATGTACTCGCCCACGCTCCTGACTCCTTAGGCGCTTACGTGCTGGGTGAGCGATGAGCAGTTGCGGCATACGCAACTGCTCATCGGCTCACACGGCCTCTAGGACGGTAGGAACTGCGTGTACACCGCCTTGATCGCGTCAGCGTTCGCAGCCCAGTTGTCCAGGGCCTCGTCCACGACCTCGGGCGCTAGCCTGCCGCCCTGGTCAACCGGAAGACCGACGAGGCTCTCGTAGATCTCCTGGTACTCAGGGTCGTTGAACATGTCGGCCATCGCCTGACGCAACACCGCGAGCACCTCTGGCTCGATGGTCTTCGGCGTGAACAGGCCGCGGTAGAACGCCGTGTCCTCCAGGTTCATGCCGGACCAGATCGCCTGCTGCTCGGGAGTCAGCAGTTCGACTATCGGTGGAAGGTCGTCCGGCACGTCGATCTCGCCGTTGTTGTCGAAGACTTCCGCCGAGCCCAGCATTGCGAACGGCTGGACGTGACCTTCCGCGAACCACCCTGGGCGCGAGCCGGGCGTCCGGTACCAGGCGCTGCCGGAGACGTAGCTCTGGGCGTCGCCGCGGTCGAATGTCGTCAGGAACGCGGAGAACCCGGAGCCGATCCCGTAGAGCGGCCTCATCGGCAGGTCGAGCCATTGGGCCAGTGCCAGCACCTTCGCTGTGCCGGTCTCGGATTCCGTGTTCAGCCCTACGGTGAACTCTTCCGTGCCGCCGGATGCCTCCTGGATGCGGCTGTACGGAGCGTCGCCGGCGGCGATCCACATCGTCGTGCGCTGCATGATGCCGCCGACCGACGTGTAGTCGCGGAAGTCGTATCGCACCCCTGGACGCAGGATCTGCGATATGGGGTTCGCACCGGTGTTGGCGAGCAGCCAGAGACCGTCGCCCTCGGAGTTCTCGTGCCACCAGTTCCCGCCGACGGTGCCCGCGGCGCCGTCCTTGTTCACCACGATGGCCTTCGGGTTGCCCGGGATGTACCGGGGCAGGTAGCGGGACACCGCCCGCGCGTGCGCGTCGATGCTGTTCCCGGGGTCCCACGCGACAACGACGCGTATCGTCTTGCCGGAGAAGTAAGCTTCCGCGTCGAACGATGGCGCCGGAACGGGAGTGGGAGTGGGGTCTGCCGGTGTGCTCGGCTCAGCCGTTGCGGCTGGCGCCATGGCCTCGGCCGTGGGTGTGGCGGTGGGTGGCACCGGCGTCGGTGTTGCTGTCGGGTCGCTGCCGCATGCAGCGAGGGCCGCCGTCAGTCCGGCGACGATAGCCAACCCCATAAGGAGTCGCCATGTCCTGATTCGAATACCCATGAGGCCCTCCTGCCGTGTTCTTCGCTGCCGGTCCGGCGCTGGCCGGATATGATGGAGAACGTCCTCCAACGTGTCAAGCGACACGGACGCGTTCCGGCACTACCTCTTCTAGTCTCGCTCGTCCTGCAGGAACCACTCGGTTGGCAGCTCGCGCCCCAACCCTGCGGCTTTCGCCAACTCGTAAACGCGGTAGGCGACCGCGGCGAACTGCAGCCCGGAGCCCGGTACGTTGTAGTAGCACGTCAACTGGTCGTCGCTCGTTCGCCCCTGGGCCTTGCCGGACACCAGGTCCGCCAGGGTGGGGGAGTCGCTGCGGTCCACGCCCCGGTAGGAGCTGTCGAAGTGTCCGGCGGGCAGCCCGGAGTAGTCCTCGCCTCCGCCGACGAAGAACCCCTCCGCCCCGCCGTTGTTGTGGCGCACCACGACGTCGAACTTGTCGACCGATTCTCGCGGCAGCTCCTTCGGCACCACGGGGGTCACGTGCATGCCGGGCGCGAGGTACTGCGGGTGGATAATGGGCTGCGCCGAGTCCGTGCACCCGGCGACGATGTCCACACCTTCGGTGACCAGCTCCGGGCTGTCCACGGCCACGACGTTGATGTCCAGTTTGTCGCTCATCTCCGCTGCATACGCCTCGCGGTGCGCGCGCGTGGGGCTGTACACCCGGCAGTAGTCGATCTTGCGTACCTTGGAGAATGCCTCCAGGTACGTCCTCGCCATTCCGCCCGAGCCGAACATGCCGACCGACGTCGCGTTCTCCCGCGCCATGTAGTTCGCCGCGACGCCTGCCGTCGCGCCCACCCGCATGTGCTGGATGTGGCCGTCGTTCAGGATCGCCAGCAACTCCGCGTTCCACACGCTGAACAGCATGATGAGACCGCAGTACTTGCCGGGCTCAACGCAGTACTTGTCCAGCGTCTGGCCGTCGGCCTCCCACGGAAACTGCATGATGTCGGACTTGAACCGCATGGCGAACACGCCCAGGCGGCGACTCGCGCCCTGGAGCGTGCCGAACACGTAATACTTCTCGTCGCCTATGGGTACCCACACGTCCCACCGGCCTCCGGGAGGCGCGGTAACCGCCTCCTTGTTCGCCAGGTCCTTATAGGCCGTGTCCAGGTAGTCCAGGCAGTCGTTCATGGACAGGACGCGCCGCGCTTCTTCCGTGTTGATCAGCAGGGTCACAGGTCACCTCCTGGGGGTGGCTTCACGCGGCAGACCTCCTTGGGGGGGTCCACGCAGGACGGGATGCCGTACGTCTACCTGCCGGCTCGCCGGGCTACTGCTGCGGGAACATCTCGACCGGCGTCTGCCGGGGGCCGAGGCTCTCGTAGTAGTAGTTCTTCTCCGGCTCGTACCGGCCCTGGTTGAACCCGCCGGACTTCTCGCTCCGGATGATGACTGCAACCGTCCGCTCGCCCACCGTGATCTCCGTGTGGACCTCGTACGGCTTGACCAGGTCAATCTCGCCGGGGCCGACCAGCTTGTCCGACGCGAGTTCGATCTCCGCGTAGTCCGGGCGCGAGCGGTCGTCCAGCCTGTCGTACCGCTCTATGCGCTCGTGGCCGTCCAGCACGCCGTAGAGCGTGTAGATGTGGGCGTGGTCGTGGATGCGGGCTCGACCGCCCTGCCGAGCGGCGCCCTTCGTCAACCCGTTCACGGCGAAGCCGTAGTCCGGGTCCTCGTAGAAGATGAGGTTCTCGGCGCGGCCGTCCGCGGGGACGCAGTCAGGCCAGTGCTTCGACGCCTCCACGACCGTGGGGTCGGCCAGCAACTCGGTGAGGACCGGCGCCAGCGCCGTCCAGCGCTTCTCGAGGTCCGGCTCCGAGGCGAACAGTTCGCGGGCCTTCGACACGAACCGGTCCAGGGCGTTCTGGGTCCTCGTCTCTACTACCATGGCATTCCTCCTCGTGTTGTCGCGTGCACTATACCGCCATCGCGGTTGTCAGTCCCAGTGGAAGCAGGTGGCGGGGTTATCCCAGAAGAGGCGGCGCTTGTCGTCGTCAGTGAGGTTGTCCCACCCGAGCACCAGGTCAACGGAGTCTGGGAAGCGCGACTCCGCGTGCGGAAAGTCGGACCCGAACATCAGCACGTGGTCGCCATCATCTCGGAGGCCAACTTCACCATCTCCCGGCCCTCGTGGCGGACGGCGGCGGCGGAGGAGGC
>JAPOOH010000107.1 GCA_026713505.1 Chloroflexota bacterium
GTCGACATGGTGCGCTTCGAGGTGCTGCCCGACACCGGCGGCGACGGCAAGTCGCGCGGCGGTCCCGGCTACGTGCGCGAGTACAAGGTGCGCTCGGGTGGCCGCCTCTCCGGCGGCGCGGCCAAGCGCGAGGCGGCGGGCATGGAGGGCGGCGGTAACGGCTCGAACGCCTACGTCGTCGTGCACCCCGGCACCGACCGTGAGGAACGCTACCCCGGCATCGCCTCCAACCTCGGCATGAAGCCCGGCGAGGTGTTCAGCATCGAGACGGGCGGCGGCGGCGGCGTGCTGCCGCCTACGGAGCGCGATCACGAGCTCGTCAAGGGCGACATCCAGGACGGACTCATCACCCCG
The DNA here is from genome assembly GCA_026713505.1 of Chloroflexota bacterium. Lineage (GTDB taxonomy): Bacteria > Chloroflexota > Dehalococcoidia > Lucifugimonadales > Australimonadaceae > Bin16. The sequence goes on from JAPOOH010000107.1 coordinate 355, forward strand.
CAGAAGGCGATGGACGTCTACGGCCTCACCGAGGCGGAGGTCACCGAAGCGCTGGCGGACTGACACGCGACCGCGGTCTCCCTTCCCGTGGGGTGTAACATATCCCCAACGTTCCCAGCGGAGGTATGCGATGGCGTTCGACCTGCTCATCAAGGGCGGCCTCGTCGTGGACGGCACGGGTGCAGCGCCTCAGGTCGCCGACGTCGGCATCGTGGATGGGCGCGTCGCTGCCGTGGGTCGGCTGGACGGCCCCGCGTCGCGTGAGATAGACGCCAGCGGCTGCATCGTCACCCCCGGCTTCATCGACCACCACACCCACTACGACGGCCAGGTGACGTTCGACCCCCTCTGCACGTTCTCCTGCTACAACGGCGTGACTACCGTGGTGAGTGGCAACTGCTCCCTGACGCTCGCGCCGGTGCGCGAGGGCGACGAGACCGCGCTCGCCGGCATGCTCGCCAAGGTCGAGGCTATCCCCTACGACGTCCTGATGAACGGCGTGCCCTGGGGGTGGCGCACGTTCGGCGACTACCTGGGTTCGCTCGACAACAACCTCGGCATCAACTTCGGCGTCATGGTTGGTCACTCCGCCGTCCGCCGATGGGTCATGGGCGCCGACTCCCAGAAGCGCGAGGCCACCGGCGACGAGATCGAGGCGATACAGACCGCGGTGCGCGAGTGCATCGATGCCGGGGCGCTCGGCATTTCGTTCGACCGCAACCCGCGCCACGCCGGCATGGACGGCAAGCTCCTCCCCGCGAACGTCGCCTCCATCGACGAGCTGTACGCCGTCGCAGGGGCGCTGCGTGACCTCGATACCGGCGTCATTCAGGTCGGCGACCCGAGAGACCTGGAACTGAACGAGGGCATCTGCACGAGGATGTCGGAGTTGAGCGGGCGTCCGGTGACCTACCTCTCCATCACGCAGAGCGTGCTCCGTCCGGAACAGTGGCGCGAGCACCTCGCCCATCTCGCTGAGGTCGCTGCGAGTAGCGCAGCCCGCATCTATCCGCAGATCAACCCGCGCCCCGGCCTGCGCTTCTTCCAGATGGACAGTGCGGAGTTCTTCAACTTCATGCCTACGTGGAAGCGCATCATGAACAGCAGCACGGCGGAGCGCCTCGCCGCCTTCGCGGACTCCTCGCTCCGTCCGCAGCTCGCGCAGGAGGTAGCCGAGCACAGCGACAGTACCGCCCTCGGCTTCTCCGGTCGCTGGGACCACGTCGTCATCGTCAAGCCCGCCCTGGAGAAGAACCGGGACCTCGCGGGTATGACCGCCGCCGAACTCGGCGCGCAACGTGGGGTCAGCCCCATGGACGCTTTCCTCGACCTTGCCGTCGAGGAGGAGATGAAGACCTGGTGCGCCCGCAACCAGCAGAACAACGACGACGAGGCGATGGCCGCCATCCTCAACGACGAGCACACACTCATCGGGCTGTCAGACTCGGGGGCGCACGTCGTCCGGGAGGGCGGCTACGGCTACGGCGTCCACTTCCTCAGCCACTGGGTGCGGGACAAGGGCATAATGCCGGTAGAGGAGGGCGTGCGACGACTCACCTCGTTCCCGGCTGATATCTTCGGCACGCCGGGGCGCGGCAGGCTCACGCCCGGAAGCAAGGCCGACGTGCTGGTGATGGACTACGAGAACCTCGGCCTCGACCCTTCCGAGGAGGCGTACGATCTGCCAGGCGGCTCCATGCGGCTGAAGCAAGTGGCGCATGGCATCCCGTACACCATCGTCAACGGACGGGTGCTCTTGGAGGACGGCGTGCACACCGGCGCGCTCCCCGGCCATGTCGTGCGGAACTCCCGCTGCGAGGCGGCGAAGAACGGCAACGGAGTGGCGGGCTAGACGTTGTCCTGGGTAGTCATCGCGCTGGCAGGGGCGGCGATCTCCGGGATCGTCAGCATCTTCGACAAGACCGTCATCTATCGCTACGCCACTACGCCGCGCACCTTGCCGCTGCTCATCGGGGTCGCGCAGACATCCGTAGGAGTCGTCGTCCTCGCGATAGTGCGCGTTCCGCCGGGGGCCGAATGGGAACCGGTATTGTGGGCGCTCGTCTCGGGAGCGGTATTTGGGCTCAGCGCGCAGTTCCTCATGCACGTTCTCTTCGGGAACGAGGTGTCGCGCACCATCCCGATATTCCAGAGCTACCCCATCTTCACCGCCATCTACGCCTTCTTCTTCCTCGGCGAGGACCTGGGCGCGGTCGAGTGGCTTGCGGTGGCCGTCGTCGTTGCGGGGACGGTGCTGATCTCGTTTCGGCCCGGCTCCACTTCTGTCCGCAGCCTCCTTCTGGACAAGGCGTTCGTGCTGCTCATGATCGGGAGCGCCATCCACGGCAGCGCACACATATTCGGCAAGGTGGCTGTGGACGAGCTGCCGGTGCTGTTCACACACGGCCTGCGCTCCATCGCGCTTGGCGGCGTATTCCTCGCGTTCAACCTGCGGCGACGCCCGTTGGACGATGTCATCTCGTTCGTCCGCACCCGCAGCCCGGCGCTGCGGTTCGTGGCCATGAACGAGCTGATCATCGCAACGGTGGGACTGCTGCTCCTCCTCTGGGCGCTGGCGCTCGGCCCCGCCGCGCTGGTTACCGCGCTGACCGGGGCGCGGTCCTTCTTCCTGGTGGTCTACAGCACGGCGCTCGCTCTCGTCTGGAAGGGCGCGCTCGGAGAGGTCACGACGCCTGGCGTCGTCGCCGTCAAGCTCGCCTCGACAGCACTCATCGTGGGAGGCGTTGCCGCGATAGCGTTGGGAAGCGGATAACCGATGCCCTGGTTGGCGATCGTGCTGGTCGGCGTGGCGCTCGCCGGCCTCCTCAGCGTCCTGGACAAGACGGTCATCCACCGCTACGCCCGCATGCCCTACCTGCAGCCGCTCGTGATCGGCATCACCATGATGCTCATCGGGCTCCCACTGCTTGCGTGGACCGGCATCCCCTCTTCCGCAACGTCCGAGGCCCTGCTCGCGGCCCTTGCGTCCGGCGTGTGCTACGGCCTCGGCACGCACATCCTCGTGTACACGCTCTACAGGCAGGAGGTCTCCCGCGTCATCCCCGTCTACCAGACGTATCCCATCTTCACCGCGCTCATCGCGTTCACCTTCCTCGGGGAACGGCTGGACGCCTTCGAGTGGGTCGCGATGCTCGCTGTCGTGGGTGGAGCCGTGCTGCTCTCGTTCCGCCGGGATGAGTCCGGCTGTGGCTTCCTGCTGGACAGGGCGTTCATAGTCCTGATCATCGGCAGCGTTATAGAGGGCAGTTCCTTCGTGTTCGGCAAGTCGGCGGTGAGCGACCTGCCGGTGCTGTTCACCCACGCGGTGCGGCTGATTGCCATTGGCAGCGTACTGCTCGCTTTGAACCTGCGCCGTCGCTCTCTGGAGCAGGTGCTCTGGTTCGTGCGTACGCGCAGCCCCGCGCTCAAGTTCGTTGCCCTCAACCAACTCGTGATCTCCAATGCGAGCCAGTTCCTCTTCCTCTGGGCGCTGTCGCTTGGCCCCACCACGCTCGTTACGGCGCTCTCCAGCCTGCGGACCTTCTTCGTGGTCGTCTACGCCATCGCTCTGTCCATGGTCTGGCGCGGCGCCCTGGGCGAGGTATCGACTCCCGCCACGGTCACCGTCAAACTCTTCTCCACCATGCTCATCGTGAGCGGCGTCGCCGTCATCGCGATAGGAAGCGGGTAGCGATGTCCTGGGTAGCGATCGTACTGGCGGGCGCTGCGCTCGCCGCCTGTATCGGCATCCTGGACAAGACCATCATCCACGGCTACGCCCGGACGCCGAGCACGGAGCCGCTCGCCATCGGCTTCACTATGCCGCTCGTCGGGGCCGTGCTGCTCCTCGTCTTCGGCATCCCGGAGTCCGCAACGCTCGAGACCGTGCTCCTGGCGCTGGTCTCGGGGGCGTTCTACGGCCTCGGCGCCCACATCCTCATCCACTCGCTCTTTACGCAGGAGGTCTCCCGCGCCATCCCCGTCTACCAGACGTATCCCATCTTCACCGCGCTCATCGCATTCTTCTTCCTCGGCGAGCGGCTGGGCGCGATCGAGTGGCTTGCGGTCCTCGCCGTCGTGGGAGGCGCAGTGCTGATCTCGTCCGGCCCCGGCACGTCCCGCGGCTTCCTGCCGGACAAGACGTTCATGCTGCTCATGCTCGGCAGCCTCATAGAGGGCACCTCCTTCGTACTCGGAAAGTCGGCGGTGAACGAGCTGCCGGTGGTGTTCGCCCATGCGCTGCGCATGTTCGCCCTCAGCGGCGTCCTGCTCGCGTTCAACCTCCGGCGGCGTCCGCTGGACGACCTTGCCTCGTTCTTCCGAACCCGGAGCCCCGCGCTCGGCTACATGGCCGTCAACCAGTTCTTCGTCGCCAACGCGAGCCTATTCCTGCTCCTGTGGGGGCTGTCGCTAGGCCCCGCGACGCTTGTCACGGCACTCTCCAGCCTGCGAACGTTCTTCCTCGTCGTCTTCACCATCGGCCTCTCGCTCGTCTGGCGCGGTGCGCTCGGCGAGGTCACGACTCGCGGCACGGTGACCGTGAAGCTCGTCGCCACCGCCCTCATCGTGGGCGGGGCGGTCGTCATTGCCCTCGGCATCATGTGAGGCCTGTCGCACAAGGTGTTCAGGACTCAGGCAGTGTTGAGCCCCTGTTCGAGCCACTCTGTGGCTGCCCGCAACCTGTGCAAGAATGAGCAGGCCCTGTCCCATGAGCAATACCGCACCCGCACGACGCATCATGCTCTACCCGTCCTTCCGTGGCTGGTGGATCGTCGGCGTCTCGTTCCTCGCGCTGTTCACGCACGGCGCGGCCACCAGCTACCTGTTCGGCCTGCTCGTCGTTCCCATGGAGAACGACCTCGGCTGGAGCCGTACGATGCTCACCGGGGCGCTCACCGTCGCCACCTTCGTGTCCGCCGGGCTCGGCATGGTACTCGGCCCGCTGTTCGACCGGAGCGGCGCGCGGCTCGGCATGACGCTCAGCGCCTTGTTCGGAGGTGCCTGCCTCGTGCTGCTGGCGTTCACGGACGTGCCGTGGGCCTACTACCTGCTGCTCGGCGTGGGTGTCGGCGCGGCGCGGACGGGGCTGGAGATCGTGGGGCCGCGCACGGCCATCGCCAACTGGTTCATCCGCCGCCGCGCCGCCGCGTTCGCATGGTCCAGCGGCGGGCGCGCCGTATTCGGATTCACGATGGTCCCCGTCTTCGCCATCCTCATCGAGCAGACCTCTTGGCGCGCCGGATGGGCCGTCCTCGGCGTCGTAGAGGTATTCATCCTCGCACCGCTCGTCTGGCTTATCGTGCGCCGCAGGCCCGAGGACCACGGGCAGTTCCCCGACGGCGACCTGCCTGGCGCGATGCGGTCGGCACAGTCCAGCCGCTCGCGCACCGTGTCGGACGAGGACAGCTGGACGCTGCGGGAAGCCGTGCGTACACGGACGCTCTGGCTCATCGTCATTTCGATCATGCTCACGGGATTCCCGGCCACCGGAGTGATCGCGAATATGGTGCCGTACTTTATCGACGAGGGCCTCACTTCGACGTTCGCGTCGAGCGCGTTTGCCTTCTTCGGTTTCGGCGCGATGCTGGGACGCCCGTTCTGGGGCTATCTCGCCTCCCGCTTCGGCGTGCACGCCAGCCTCACGCTCTGGGGGTTCGGCTACTCGCTCGCCATCGCCCTCTACGTTCTGGCGGACACGCCCGTGACGCTATTCGCTGCGGCGTGGCCGATCGGCCTCGTCATCGGCGGCTCGCAGCAGCTCCAGTCGCAGGCGTGGCCAGACTACTTCGGACGCAGGCACGTCGGCGCGATCACGGGCCTCACCGTCCTGCTCGTCACCCCCGCGATGGCCCTGGGGCCGCTCGTCACCGCGGCGGCCTATGAGCTCACGGGGAGCTACGAACCCGTGCACACCGCCTACGTCGTGGGCGCATTCTTCGCGGGCTTCTGCTTCCTCGCGGCACGCCGCCCCCGGCGGAAGGCTCTATCCCCCATCCCTCCGAGAGGAGAGGGAGTGGGCTGAAACCTCGCGGGTAAGAGTGACCCGGGGTTGAGTGTGGGTGTGCCCCGCCTACGCCTGACGCTCGCCGCGCCGGCGCAGCGCCAGCACCGCTATCGTCAGCGGGATCAGGACCACCACAACGCCGATGAGCACGACCATCACCAGCGGCCCCAGCCCGAGGATGGAGTCAACCGTGTGGGTGAGCCACTCCAGCAGTTCGGAGTCCGTCGGCTCGGAGTGATGCGCACGGATACCCACGGCCTACGCCTCGGCCAGCCGCATGGGCATGTACCGCGCCGAGACCTCCCGCTCCCGCAGCGTCCACGCCAGGAAGGACGCTCCGGCCAGCAGCACGACCGATACCACCCAGACCGGATCGTAGGAGCCGAAGTAGTCGAAGGTGAGCCCCGCCGCGAGCACGGCAAGCGCTCCGGCGCACATGTGCACCATCGTCAGCATCCCGGTGATGGAGCCGACGTTGCGGACGCCGTACACCTCCGCTGTCAAAGCGCTAGTCTGTGGCACGGTCGCGAGCCACGAGCCGCCCGCCACAACTGCGAATACCCACAGACCCGTGGTGCCCGGCATCACCAGCAGCGCCAGGAAACCCAGTCCGCGGACCGCGTAAATGACGGTGAGCGAGTTCTTCCGCTGGACGCGGTCCGATATGAAGATGCCCATGACGAGCACGCTCGACATGTTCGCGAAGCTGAGCAACCCGAACGCGAGTGCCGCTGTCTTCTCGTTGATGCCCTCCGTCTTTGCGAACGACACGAAGTGCACAGCGATGATCGCCGTCGTGATGCCGCAGACGACGTAGGTGAGCGTGAGCTGCCACATCGGAGCGGACCGGTACGCCTGCCGCCAGTGGGACACGGCGAGCGGGCCGTCGAATATCTGCGGTCGCTGCGGGCCGCCCGTCATGGCGGCGGTGTCGCCGTCCGGCCGTAAGCCCATCGCCGCCGGTCGGTTGCGGACGACCACGAGCAGGAGCGGCAGCACGAGCACAAGCATGATCCCAGCGATGACGGCGAGCGCGACACGCCAGTTTGCGAGGTCCAGCAGGTAGGCCGCGAACGGGATGAGCAGCATCGCGCCGCCGGAGCCTCCGGCGGTGATGATGCTTAACGCCGCGCCGCGTTTGCGCACGAACCAACGCGCGATGAGCGGCGTGATGGGCGTGAACATCGCTCCAGCGTTGGCGAACGACGCGAACGTGGCGTAGAAGAACGCCAGCACCCAGATATTGAACGAGAGCGTCATCGCTATCGCGCTCAGGCCGAGCACGCCGATGCTCACGCAGCCGACCACGCGGGCGCCGTACCGGTCCGCCAGACCCCCCACCACCGGCTGCGCCACGCCGTTCACCATCCATCCAACGAACGCCACCGTGGAGAGGAACGAGATTGATACGCCGAACTCCTCCCTCCACGACGGCAGGAACAGCCCGTAGCTCTGGCGGAAGCCGATGGAGACGAACACCATGAAGAAAACGGCGGCCACGATGTACCAGCCGTAGAAGATGCCGCCCTGCCTCGCCGTCCTCGGCGCTCCGTCCGATGCCACGCGTGCCCCTCCCGTTACGTCCTCGCAATTGTACACGCCACCTCCACCCCGGTCGGCAGAACGGGCGGAGGTTCGCTACAGCTCCAACCGCCTGTAGCGGGGCAGGGCTATGCTCGCGACGACGATGATCGCCAGCCCGCCGATGCCTCCGACGAGAAAGGCGTTGTCCACGCCGTACGCCTTGGAGATCGCGCCTGCGACCAGCCCCCAGAACGGCATCATGCCGATCTCCATCTGGTAAACGCCTATAACGCGGCCCCGCAGCTGGTCCGGTGTCAGCGATTGCACGACGGTCATATTCGTCGTCATCACCACCTGCACGAACATCTGTTGCAGCAGCAACGCGAGCATCGCCATCCACAGGACGTCCACCTGCGATAGGACGATCACGCTGACCGCTGACAGCGCGAAAGCTATGGAGGCGAGCACCCCCTTCCTCCGGGCTGCGCTGAACAGGGCAAGCAGCGTCGTACCCAGGAACCCCCCGAGGCCCATCGCCATCAGCAGCAACCCGAGGTACGTGCCGTCGTCATTCAGCAGTATCTCGGCGGAGTAGACGGGCAACTGGTTGAACACCAGAGCGAGCATTGTGGTGGACAACCCAAACGTCATGGCGACCGTGATGCGTGTCGTTGGGTCGCTGATGACGCGCGCGAAGCCTTCCTTGAGGCTCTGCAACGGCGAGACCTCCCTGGCGCGCGCCCGGTCCGTTACGTAATACGGCGTCCGCATGCGGCTGAGCACCAACGCCGCCGCCAGGAAGAGGAAGCCCTGGATGAGGAAGTTGATGCCCGGACCGAAGAAGGCGATCACGAGTCCGCCGACGGCAGGGCCGACGGTCCGCATGAGGTTGAACGACATCGAGAGCATCGCCGTCGCGTTCATCAACGCCTCGCGCGGCACCGTGTTGGCGATGAGCACATGGCGTATGGGGTTGTTCCCCGCCCACAACAGCCCGAACAGCAGGGCGAACACGTACAGGTGCCAGAGCTCGTGCAGGTCGTACAACAGCATGAATGCAAAGGCGAACACGAGCACCGTGACGAGCACCTGGTCCACCAGCAGCAGCTTCCGCCGGTCTACACGGTCCGCAATCACCCCCGCGAGCGGCGACAGCAGCAGGGGGAGCGTCCGCACGCCCACGACACCCGCGGTGTGCAGCGCGTCGCGGGTGAGGTCGTACGCCAGCCAGCCGAGCGTCACCTGCTGGAACCAGACACCTCCGGCCACGAGCGCCGTGGTGAACCAGAGGATGCGGAAGTCGGGGTACCGCATCGCCTGCCGGGACACCGCGCCCTGCGTTGCGGCTGTCTGGGGTTCTGGTGACTGCATGGGAGGCCCGCTCACTATACGCCGTTGCGCTCTGCGTAGCTGATTGCCGGATAGGGGTGGGTGCGGAGAATGCCGCTTCGGGGGCAGGTCGGCTCCCGCTAGGACATTCGATCGGGAGGCTCCAAGAGCTATCCGTGGCAAGTGCACCCGCGCTTGCAGGTACTCCGCAGTTTGCGACGGCATGGGAAGATTGCCTTATGGCGAACAGAGCGGGAGGCCACCGAGGTCAGCAGTCATCACCCCCCGCAGCCTTCCTGGCACACAACCCTTCAACCGGTTGCCTCCTACTTCAAGAGTGTGCAGGTTGATGAGGTTGCCTAATTGGGCGGGTATCTCCCCGGTCAAATCGTTACTGTCGAGATGGAGGGAACGCAGGTTGGACAGGTTGCCCAGCTCGGCGGGTATCTCCCCCTGCAGGGCATTATCTCCAAGATACAGTTCGTTCAGATTAGCGAGGTTGCCCAGCTCACGGGGGATGCTCCCGCTCAAGTTGTTGCCACTCAGGTTCAATCTCCACAGCCTGGGAGCGTTGCCCAGTTCTGCCGGAATACTGCCGCTCAACCTGTTGTCTGAGAGAGTCAGGATGTACAGATTAGGGAGACTGCCCAGCTCGCGGGGGATGCTGCCGCTCAAGTTATTGTGGTGCAGGGACAGTTCCCACAACCCGGAGAGACTGCCTAGCTCGCTTGGAATCTCTCCCTCCAGATCGTTCCAAGCCAGATACACGTCCACCAGGTATGGCAAGTTGCTCAACACCTCGCCAGGGATACTCCCGTTCAAACGGTTAGAGGGGAGATACAGCCCAGTGACACGCCCGCGGCGGTCGGTTCTGACACCTTGCCATTCTTCGAGTGGTTCGTCGCTCAACCAGTTTGTGCTGCTGACCCAGTTGGCCCCGTTCGTGGCCTCAAAGAACGCCACGAGGGTGGGCTTGTCTATCTCACAGAACCGGAGACCGTCCACTTCCCAACGTCCGAATATGCCCTGCCAAATTCCCGGCGCGCAACCGCTCAATCCATTGCCCGAGAGTTCCAGGGACCACAGACCAGTGAGGTTACCCAAGGCCGGAGGTATCTCCCCGCGCAGGTCATTATCCCTGAGGTAAAGCGTGTGCAAGTTGACCAGGCGTCCCAACTCGCCGGGTATCCCTCCGCCAAGGTCGTTGTCGTTGAGTTTCAGTGCTTCAAGGGCGATGAGGTTGCTGAACGAGCGGGGAATGCTCCCACTCAAGCCGTTACCGGAAGCGTCCAGTGCGCGTAGATTGCTGAGGTTGCCGAACGATGAGGGGATGCCCCCACTCAGGTCGTTGCCCGAAATGTAGAGCCCGCGCAGGTTGCCGAGATCGCCCAATTCGCTGGGGATGTCCCCGCTCAAAGTGTTGCTGCTCAGGTTCAGCCACCTCAGGTTGGCGAGGTTCCCCAGTTCACCAGGGATGCCCCCGCTCAGCCGGTTGTTGTAGATGTACAGCTCCTGTAGATTGCTCAGGTTGCCCAGTTCGCTGGGAATTGCGCCCGTCAGTTCGTTGCTCTGAAGTCGCAGCCATTGGAGGCGGTCGAGCGTCCCCAACTGACGGGGAACCCCACCGCTCAAACCGTTCACCTGCAGATTCAACCCGATCACGCGTCCGTTGTCGTCACTCTCCACACCGTACCACTCGCCGATCGGCTCCTCGGTCAGCCAGTTGGTGTCGGTGACCCAGTTGGCTCCGTCAGTGGCCCCGTAGAGCGCTACCAGCGCAGGCCTGTCGTCTGGAATCGGTGTCGGCGTTGGTTGCGGTGTCGGAGTTGATATCGCTGTTGCTGTTGGAGTGGGCGTCGCGGTTGGCGACGGAACTGGAGTAGCGGTCGGGACAGGCGTCGCTTGGGAGCACGAAGCGAACGCGAGCGAAACCACTGTGATCAGTGCAATGGAGGATATGACGCGCATACCCAAGGACATGATTCTCAATGTGAGGGATGTGACCCGGTGTCGCGCCGCTTCACTCGCGACATTCCTGTTTTCTACCTCCGGCGTACCCGTGCATACGTCGCTATCGCGCCCATCGCAAGAACTGTCGTAGCAGCCGCCAAGGCAACAACCCATGCGCCTATTCCTCCCGCGTCCTCAAGTTCCGGCTCAGGCGTGGCCGTAGGCTTCGGCTGCGCCGTCTGCGTAGGCGATGGCTCAGCCGTTGCTGTAGGCGTCGGCTCGGCTGCTGGAGTTGGCCGTGACTCCTTCGCTGCTGTGGGCGTCGGTTCTGCTGTCGGTGTGGCTGCGGGTGTTGGCTCGCCCATCGACGACGGCTGCGACTCCGCAGTGGGCGTGAGCAATGCGGCAATCTCCGAAGCCTTGGCAAGCTCCCAAGGCAGAGGCGCGCTCGTGCCTGGTTGGGGAGGCTGTCCTTCGCTTAACTCATCGCGAGCTGCTTCCGACAGCCCTTCGGATTCGCTATACGTCCAGACCCTGACGCCGTCGGTGGTATATCTCAAGTCGGCATGGACGAGAGATTCCGAGCCGATCAAGTACTCATAGCCCCCAGTATAGTCTGGAGGAGGGTGGCAGACTTCGGGTGGGGCCATGACCACCACGTACATGGTTTCATATGGAGGGCCCTTCCAGATCGTACTGACTTGGTAGCCGAGCGCATAGACGCATTGACCATCGGGGGTCTTCTTCGACGGGCCCTCGCGGAACTCCCGAATGAGGACGATCCTGCCTGCAAAGACAGCCGTGGGGTCATCCAGTGCTTCCGAAGCAGGTTCGCGTAAATCCGCTGCGGCGGTGGGCGCCGGCGCAGCCCCTGAGTCGTCGGTCAACTCCCAAGGCAGAGGCGCGCTCGTGCCTGGTTCCGGGGCGCGGCCCTCTCCCAGTTCCTCGAGGAAAGCCTGGGCGTGCCTGAGTGGGCGTGTCGCGGTGCATATGCCATCAACCAGATAGGTAATCTCACCAGCATAGACAATGTACTCTTCGCCCAATGCGAAGCTACGCGAACAACTTGACCCCCCACTCACGACGTACACTGTTTCGTAAACGGGGCCCTTCCATATCATGCTGATAGTGAAACCGAAAGCGCGGCTATACGGATCATCCGGAAATTCTTGAACCAGAACGACCCTTCCGGCAAAGACCGCGTCACTCTGCTCCAACTCCTCGGATGGGGAACCTGGGGGCGCCACGCATAAGCAGGCGCGCGCCTGCTCCACGTTGCCCACCAACCAGAGGATGCTCAGCATCAGTGCAAGGCCGAATGCGCATAAGGAGGATGCCTGTAACCGTTGCGTCATGCGCTCACATCTCCAAGGATTCCTCAATCCTACTATCGATCTCGAAGAGCGCGACTGGTCCATGCATCGGCGTCTTGCGGCCGACTTGCCTTGCCATGGGCGGGGTCTATACTCCCCGCAGGAACGACGTCCATGCGTGGAGGAGGAAGGCCATGAATGCGAATATCGAGCTGATCATCGACGCCGACGGCCACGTTCAGGAGGACAACGACGGCATCAGGGAGTTCCTGCCGACCCCCTTCCACAAGGACAGGATGCGGACCATATTCCCGCCCTTCGACCACTTCCATCGCTACCACTTGATCCACCCGGACCCGGAGCGCGTCAAGCGGGGCGTTGTGGGGCCGGACGAGTGGGTGACCTTCCTGGACGACGTTGGCATCGACACCACTGTGCTCTACCCGACGCAGGGACTCGCATACGGCAAGATCACCGCCATCGACTGGGCGATAGCCGCCACGCGGGCCTACAACGACTGGCTCCACGCGACGTACTGCGCACGGGACGCGCGCTTCAAAGGCATGGCGCTCATCCCCATGCAGGACCCGCCCGCCGCGGTCGAGGAGCTCCGGCGCGCGGTGACCGATCTGGGGGTGGTGGGCGCGATGCTGCCGTCGCGCGGACTCGTGCACCTGGGCGCGAAAGCGTTCTGGCCGGTGTACGAGGAGGCGGACCGGCTCGGCTGCGCGGTAGCCGTGCACGGCGGCTGCCACGACGGCATGGGCTTCGACGACCTGAACCGGTACGCGCCCGTCCACGCGATGGGCCACCCCATGGGCGTGATGATCGGGATGGCCAGCATCGTCTTCAACGGTGTGCTGGACCGGTTCCCCAACATGCGGATGAGCTTCCTGGAGGGCGGCATCGGCTGGTTCCTCATGGCGATGGAGCGGTTCGACCGCTCGCACGTCACGCACATCGAGGACGACCCGGAGGGTGAGTACGGCCCGCACGGCGAAGAGATACCCAGCGAGTACATCCTGCGGCACATCCGGGAAGGGCGGCTCTACAGCGGCTGCGAAGGCGAGGAGCCCGCGCTCGGCTTCGCGGCGACACGCTACAGCCCGGACGCCTTCCTCTACTCCAGCGACTTCCCA
>JAPOOH010000108.1 GCA_026713505.1 Chloroflexota bacterium
GGCGGTGCCGCTGCGAAAGCCGGTCGATGGCCTGCGGCTGGTCGCCTCGCGGCTCGAAGTCGGCAACTACACGGAATGGCGTTCCGGTCTCGGTTGGGTGGAGCGTGGTCATCTGCGTGTGTCCCTCACCCTCCTACTTTCGCCGACCGCGCCGTTCTGGGCAACCATGGGGGTGCTGGATCAAGAGTGCCAAGGGTCTCCGGGGTTGGCACTCTTGATCCTCGTCCTACGAGTAACCCGACAGTCCTGTTTGGCACTCTTGGCACTCTTAGCCGGGAGTTCCCCCAGGCCGTGGCCTGCTTCCTGCCATTATGGATGCAAGAGTGCCAATGTTTTCAAAGTTGGGTTCGGACCCATAGATCCTGCTGATGGATGCTGCTTCGAGCCACAGACGCAGTTTATAGGTGGGGCGAAGCACGCGGTCATAGGTCCAGCGTAACGGACGCGGGGGCGACTGCGTAAGGGGTGGGTGTCGCGGGTGACCAACCCTCACGCCGCACGCCGCCAGGGGCTGCGGGGTTGCGCGCTAAAGCGCGAGCCTCCGCAGGAACGACGGGGGCTATTTCGCAGGAACGAGGACAGATCAGGCGTAGATATCGCGGAGGGCGGCGCGCAGGTCTGGGTGGCGGAAGGCGTAGCCGGAGGCGAGCGCTGCGGCTGGAACGACGCGACGGCTGTTCAACAGCTCCGACGCGAAGCCCCCCAGCGTCAGCCGGAGCGCGAACGCGGGCGCAGGCATGAGTGCGGGACGGCGCAGGACGCGCCCTAAGGCCCTCGCGACCTCCCACTGGCGCGCCGGGGCGGGGGCGCAGACGTTCACCGGTCCCTGCACGTCATCGTTATCCAGCGCGTGCAGGATGAGGCCCACCATGTCGTCCAGGTGCACCCACGGCCACCACTGCCGACCCGACCCGACAGGGCCAGAGAGGCCGGAGCGCGTCAGCCGCGAGAGCGGAGGGAGGAAGCCGCCATCCCGCCCGGCGACCAGCCCGGTGCGCAGCATGACGACGCGCGCGCCGGCAACCGAGGCCCGGGATGCTGCCGCCTCCCACTGCACGCAGACGCCGGCCAGGAAGCCCTCGCCGGGCGGCGCGTCCTCGGTCAACTCCTCCTCGCCCCGGTGGCCGTAGTAGCCGCCGGCGCTGGCGTTCACGAGGACGCGGGGAGCGGGGGCCGTTCTCGCTGCCATCTGCATCCCCAACACAAGATTGCGCGTGCCGGTCTCTCGCGTCTCCAGGATGGCGCGGCGCTTCTCGTCGGTCCACCGCCCCGCGACGCTCTCTCCCATGAGGTTCACTACCGCGTCCACATCCTCCAAGGCCTCGGCAGGCGGCAGCCCCTCCAGCGGGTCCCATGCATAGGTCTGCATCAACCCCGGCAGAGCCATGCGTGCACGCGTTGGGTCGCGGGTGAGGGCCACCCTCTGGTCGCCGCGCTCCATCAGCGCGTGGACCAACGCACGGCCCACGAACCCCGTCGCTCCGGTCAGCAGCACGCGCATGGTTACTCTCCGCTTCCTTGCATCAGTTCGTCCGGGTAGGGATGGAGGTACGTCTGGGCGGCGAGCCAGTCCGGCCCGCCGGCCTTCCTCACGTGATGGCGCAGCAGCGTGAGCGGCGCGACTAAGGGCGCCCTGCCGGTGCGGTAGCGCTCGATCGCCTCGGCCAGTTCTTCCCGGTCGTCACGATCGAGCAGTGCTTTCAAGAACCCCGCAGCGTGTTGCAGCGCGTTCGTGTGCTTGCGCACGGTAGTCAAGCGCTCCAAAGCGCGCATCAGCACGCGCCCGTACTCATCAGCCGTTCCGTCCCACGGATCGCTGCCCGCCCGGGCGACGATCCGTCCGGCCTCGCGGTAGAGCGCCGGGGCGTGCGCCATGAGCGTCAGCTTGTGCGCCGTGTGGAATGCGACGAGCGTCGACGGCGCGCGCGGACCGTCCAGCAGCGCGATCCAGCGCTGGTAGGCGAAGACCCGCTCGATGAAGTTGTCGCGCAGGCGGTGATCGTTCAGGCGTCCATGCTCCTCCGCCGGGAGCAAGGGGAAACGTTCGGTCAGCGCCTCCGCGAAGAGCCCTCGTCCCCTGCGGACGGCAGGGCCGCCGCAGCCGGGGTATACCTTCACCCGGAAGAGGCCGCAGCTCGGCGAGTCCCCGGTGAGCACGTAGCCGTGCAACTCCAGTCCCGCAAGTTCCTCCACGCGGCGCGCTGCCCAGGAGCGCATCAGGGCCGTATGGTCCGTATCGGAGCGTACTTCCCGCATGCGGAGGGGACCGCCGTCTTCATCGACGAGGCGCACCGGTTCGCGCGGAGTACCCATCCCCGCCTCCGACTCCGGGCAGACGGCCGTCCACTCCACGTGTGGCGCGAGCGTCTGCGCCAGGAACGTGTTGTGGAGGTGGCCGCCGTCGTAGCGCAGCGGCTCGCCCAGCAGGCAGGCGCTGACGCCGATACGTGGCTTGGGGAACGATGTGCTCACGGGCCCATGGTACTCCGTCTCCAAGCAAGCCGGACGGGGTTCCACCAACTGTACTTGACCAGCGTTGTATGCACTGATGCATAGATGTTATGCTATGTACACCATGAGAACAACGATCTCGCTGGACGACCAACTCGCGAGGCAGGTGCGCCGAGAGGCAGCCTCCCGCGGCATCAGTGTGAGTTCTTTCATCGCCAGAACGCTGAACGATGCGCTGAAGCACCACAAGCCGTCCGAACAGCCACCGTTCCGGCTGGTGACCATCCGAGGCGTTCACCCGCTGCCCGGCGTGGACCTTGACCGGCCACGGGCACTCGACGCAGGGCAGGACGAGACCCTGTTCAAGCGCAGGGGTTACTGAGCCACGATGCTGCTTCCCGATGTCAATGTGCTCATCTACGCGCATGTCGAGGACTCGACCCCCGACCATGCCGAGTACGCGCGTTGGCTCACCCGGCTGGCAACAGGACCGGAGCCATTCGCTCTCTCCATCCTCGTTCTCGCGAGTTTCGTACGCATCGTGACCAACCCCAGGATCTTTGACCCGCCTTCCATTCTCGACCAGTCGTTCGCGTTCATATCCTCACTGGTAGAACGCCCTACGGCGCGCATCGTGGCACCGGGGCCCGAACACCTGGACATACTGGAGAGGCTGTGCCGTGAATCCGGCGCCACCGGAAAGCTGGTGGGCGACGCCCAGCATGCAGCGGTTGCCATAGAGCATGGCTGCACCATGGTTTCGACAGACTCCGATTTCAGCCGGTTCCCAACACTCCGGTGGCACCACCCCCTGCGCCCCGGCGTGCTATGACGACGCCAAGGCCACGGCGGAGAGGCAGGCAACGGCCCCCGGAGGATGCTGCGCGCTGAATTGCGTTTGCGTGCTGAAGCGCGCTTGCCCGCTGCGCTCCGCTCAACATGACAAGTCCCCGTCCC
>JAPOOH010000109.1 GCA_026713505.1 Chloroflexota bacterium
AATTCGTCGGCCCCGAGGAGACAGGCGATCGCGACGTCGCGACCCGTCTTTATCTGGCCGTCGGTCTGCACCACGATCCTGCCGCGGAGGTTGTTCTGGACGAGCACTTGCTGCGTCTCAGCGATGCCAAGCTCCCACGGCAACCCGGCATGCTTGATCGACGATTCGGGCGATGCCCCGGTGCCTCCGGTATCGCCGCTGATGAGCACGACGTCTCCGTGCGCCTTCGATACTCCCGCGGCGATGGTGCCGACGCCAACCTCGGCCACCAGCTTCACGTGGATGCGGGCGCTCGGGTTGGCGTTCTTCAAGTCGTGTATCAGCTGCGCCAGGTCCTCGATGGAGTAGATGTCGTGGTGGGGTGGAGGCGAGATCAGCTCTACACCAGGCGTGGAGTGGCGTATCCAGCCGATGTACTCGTCCACCTTGTGGCCCGGCAGCTGTCCACCCTCGCCCGGCTTGGCCCCCTGCGCCATCTTGATCTGCAGGTCGGACGCGTTGACCAGGTAGTTCGTCGTGACGCCGAACCGGCCGGACGCCACCTGTTTGATGGCGCTGTGCCGCCGGTCTCCGTTCGAGTCGGGGGCGTACCGGCGATAGTCCTCGCCTCCCTCGCCGCTGTTGCTGCGCGCGCCTATGCGGTTCATCGCGATTGCCAGCGATTCGTGCGCCTCACGGCTGATGGAGCCGAGGGAGATGGCGCCCGTTGCGAACCGCTTGACGAT
Source organism: Chloroflexota bacterium (assembly GCA_026713505.1). Lineage (GTDB taxonomy): Bacteria > Chloroflexota > Dehalococcoidia > Lucifugimonadales > Australimonadaceae > Bin16. The sequence continues at coordinate 726 of JAPOOH010000109.1, forward strand.
CTCGACGGCGGGCTCGACCTCGTCGATAGGAATGGGCTGGGCCAGGGTCTTGAATTCGAGCAGACCCCGCAGTGTGCAGAGGCGCCGCTCGTAGCCGTTCGCGAGCTCCGCGAAATCGCGGTACACAAGGGTGTCGTTGGTCTTGCTGGCGTATTGCAGCTTCGCGATCGTGTCCGGGTTCCACATGTGGAACTCCCCGTCGCGGCGCCAGTAGTAGAACCCGCCGGGGTCCAGGTCGAGCGCCGCGTCGATCGCGACCTTGGGGAAGGCGCGCGCGTGGCGGGCCAGCACATCCGCCTCGATGGCGTCGGTGTCGATGCCGCCGATCCGTGAAGCCGTCCACGTGAAGTACTCGTCCACCAGCCGTTGGCTCAGGCCGACCGCCTCGAAGATCTGGGCCCCGTGGTAGCTGTGTATCGTGGAGATCCCCATCTTGGAGATCACCTTCAGCAGACCCTTGTTTGTCGCCTTTATGTAGTTGTACACCGCCTCCGCTGCGTCCATCCCCTCGGGGAAGAGGCCCTGGCGGTGCATATGTCCCAGCGTCTCCAACGTGAGATACGGACAGACCGCCCCCGCGCCATAGCCAATCAGCAAGGCCAGGTGGGCAATCTCCCGCGGCTCAGCGCTCTCAACAACGATTCCCACTTTCGTGCGCTGGCCCTCGCGGATGAGGTGGTGATGCACGCCAGAGGTCGCAAGCAGGCTGGGGATAGCCGCGTGATGCGGGTCTACGCCCCGGTCGGAGAGGACGAGGATCGTGCATCCGGCTTCGATAGCCTCCGATGCACCGCGGCGCAGAGCGTCCATCGCGCGGTCCATCGCGCCCGGCCCTTCGTCGGTCGAAAAGAGGAGCGACAGCGTCGCCGCCTTGATGTCGGGCCGGTCGACTGCCTTGATCTTCTCGAGGTCCCGCTCCGTGAGGACGGGACTGGGCAACCGGAGTTGGCGTGCGTGAAGGGGCGTCTCCTCGAACAGATTGCGCTGAGCGCCGAGGTTGATGCTGACCGACGTCACTAACTCCTCGCGGATCGCGTCCAGCGGCGGGTTGCTCACCTGGGCGAACAGTTGCTTGAAGTAGGTGAACAGGAGTTGTGGGCGATCGGAGAGTACGGCCAGGGCGGCGTCGTTACCCATGGAGCCGGTGGGCTCCGCGCCGTTGACCGCCATCGGCTCCAGCAGGATGCGGAGGTCCTCTTGTGTATACCCGAACGCCTGCTGCAGGTCGACCAACGACTCTTCGTTGAGATCGTAACGACCGTTGCGGCCGGGCTCGGGGTCCGGAAGAGCGTCCAGGTGCACCAGGTTGTCCCGCAGCCACTCGCCGTAGGGCTGCCGCGCCGACAACTCCGACTTGATCGTCGCGTCGTCGACGATGCCGCCGCGCTCCGGGTCCATCAGGAACATCCGTCCGGGGTGGATGCGCTCCTTGAACAGCACCTTCTCAGGCGGGATGTCGAGAACGCCCACCTCCGAGGCCATGACCAACGTGTCGTCGGTCGTGACGAGGTAACGGAAGGGACGCAGTCCGTTGCGGTCGAGCACCGCGCCAACACGCTCTCCGTCGGTGAAGGCGATGAGGGCCGGGCCATCCCAGGGCTCGACGAGGCAGGCGTGGTAGTCGTAGAAGTCGCGCTTGTCCTGAGACATCTGCACCTTCGGACCGGTGGCCTCCGGGATCAGCGCCATCATCGTGTGGTGCAATGGGCGCCCGGTGTGCAGCATGAGCTCGTAGGCGTTGTCGATGCATGCGGTGTCGCTCTGGCCGGGCCAGATGATGGGAAACAGCTTTTCTAGATCGTCGCCGAATTCCCGTGAGGCCATGGCGTTCTGGCGCGCCACCATCCAGTTGATGTTGCCCCGTAGCGTGTTGATCTCACCGTTGTGGACCAGGTAGCGGTACGGGTGCGCCAGCTTCCATGAGCCCAGGGTGTTGGTGCTGAAGCGCGAATGCACGAGCGCGAATGAACTCGCGACGAGAGGGTCAGCCAGGTCCTGGTAGAAGCCCCCGAGCTGCGTGCCCATGAGCAAGCCCTTGTAGACGATCAACTTCGAGGACAGGCTGCAGACGTAGAACTCGCCTCCGGCCGAAAGCCCCGCGTCGAGGACTTCGCGTTCAGCGACCTTGCGAATGACGAACAGCTTGCGCTCGAACGCGGCGGAGTCGAACCCGGGGCCCATACCGATGAATACCTGGCGGATCACTGGCTGACATTCCCGGGCGACGTAACCGATGACAGACGGGTCCACGGGGACGTCGCGCCAGCCGAGGAACCGCTGTCCCTCTTGTTCGGTGGCGCGTACGACGATTGCCTCGCACGCCTCGCGCTCTGCACTGTCTTGCGGCAGAAACACAACGCCGACCGCGTAGCCGCCGGGTTCCGGAAGTTCGATTCCCACCTTCGCCGTTTCGCGGCGCAGGAAGTCGTGCGGCACCTGGAGCAGCACCCCGGCGCCGTCGCCGGTTTCCGGGTCGCTACCCGCTGCGCCGCGGTGCGCGAGATTGGTCAACACCTCGAGCCCGTTCCGAACGACCTCATTGGACTTAACGCCGCGGACGTTCGCCACCACGCCTACTCCACAGGCGCTGTGTTCGAACTCGGGACGGTACAACCCGAAGGGCTCGCCTTTCCAAACCTTTGCCACCGATTACTCCTCGGCCTCTCAGCGTTGAACGCAAACAGTGCGCCTCTCCTGCTCTTGACGTGGATGCCCAGAGAAAGAGAACGCTGCTCGACCCTACAGGTATAGGTACTCTTCAAGAGTAGCAGATTCCGCCCCGCGGTAAAAGCACTGTATTCGTTCGGCACGATTGGGACCTCCCTCGACGTTTGACAGCCTCCGGCTCGCTGCCGGATAATCACTCCTGTTACAGGCTGGGATGGGGAGTAGTACGCCTTCTGGCGGGGCTTCAGAGAGCCGGGTTTGGTGAGAACCGGCGCCTGCGCGAAGGCCGAATGGACCCCTGAGCCTCGGCCCGAAACCTGCTACGCAGGAGGTAGGCGCCGACGGGATCGCCCCGTTACAGGCGGACGGCATAACCCGCTGCTTGGCGGCCGTGCCGGTCGGAGTCCCTCCACGCGTGCGGAGGGAGAAGTAAGGGTGGCACCGCGGTAGCCCCGCCCCTTGTAGGAGGCGGGGCTATTTTTTTGCCCAAAGAGGAAGGGAATGATGGCGGACTACGTGCCGACAGCCGAAGAGTTCAAGCGCCTGGCGCGGGAGGGCTACAACCTGATCCCGGTCTACCGGGAAGTCGTTGCGGACCTCGAGACGCCCGTGTCCGCCTACCTGAAGATTACGGGCGGCGGAGAGAGCGTGTCGTTCCTGCTGGAGAGTGTCGAAGGCGGCGAACGGATGGCTCGGTTCAGTTTCATGGGAACTGAGCCCTACCGCGTCTTGCGTACTGGTGAGGGTGAGCCGGAAGGCCCCGGGGACCCGCTCCTCGCGGTGGAAGCAGAGTTGCACCGCTTCCGCCCCGCTCAGGTCGAAGGCCTGCCCCGGTTCGTGGGAGGAGCCGTTGGCTACCTCTCCTATGAGACGGTGCACTACTTCGAACCGTCCGCGTCGATGGCGGAGCGCGACCCCCAGGGGCTGCCGGAGTCCGTCTTCCTCTTCACGGACTCGCTTCTTGTTTTCGACCACCTGCGGCACTGCATCCAGGTCGTCGCGACGGCCTACGTGGACGGTTCACCGGATGAGGCATACGCGCATGCCACACAGCGTGTGGACGAACTGGTGGACCGTCTCGCACGTCCGCTTCCGCGCCAGGCGCAGCTCGCGGCTGGTTCTGCCGGGGGGCAGTCCATGGACGGTTCCGGGATGGAGCACCTCGAACATTCCAACAAGACGCCCGGCGAGTACCACAGGATGGTTGAGCGTTCCCGTGAGTACATCGTTGCGGGAGACATCATCCAGGTAGTGCCGTCCCAGAGGGTGGAGTTGCAGGTCGCGTCGAACGCGTTCGATCTCTACCGGTCTCTGCGGGCGGTCAACCCATCGCCGTATATGTACTACCTCTGGCTGGACGACTTCGCGATAGTGGGGGCCTCGCCGGAGATGTTGGTCCGCGCTGAGGACGGCCTCGTCGAGACGCATCCCATCGCGGGAACGCGCCGCCGTGGGAAGGACGCCCGCGAGGACGCGGCGCTGGAGCAGGAACTTCTGGCGGACGAGAAGGAGCGAGCGGAGCACATCATGCTGCTCGACCTCGGACGCAACGACATCGGGCGGGTGAGCAAGCCGGGAACGGTGCAGGTAACGCAGATGCTGGAGGTGGAGCGCTACTCGCATGTGATGCATCTCGTCTCCCACGTCACCGGGGAGCTGCGTGAGGACAGGTCGGTCTTCGATGCGCTCCGGGCCTGCTTCCCGGCAGGCACGGTGTCCGGCGCGCCGAAGATACGGGCGATGCAGATCATCTCGGAACTGGAGCGTGACCGGCGGGGAGTGTACGCGGGCGCGGGTGGCTACTTCAGCTTCTCCGGCAACATGGACACGGCGATCGCCATCCGCACGATGGTGGTGAAGAGCGGGAAGGCGTACCTTCAGGCCGGGGGAGGTGTGGTGTTCGACTCGGACCCGGAGGCGGAGCGGGTGGAATCGTTCTACAAGATGAACGCGCTGTTGCGGGCTATCGCTCGGGCGGACGCGGGGAGCGAAGCATAGCCCTCCGGGGGTGTGCCGGAGAGACAGCGATGTTACTGCTCATCGACAACTACGACAGTTTCACCTACAACCTGTACCAGTTTCTGTGCGAACTGGGAGCCGACGTTCGCGTGGTGCGGAACGACGCAGTCACGCTGGACGAGATCGAGCAGATGGCGCCGCAGAGCATCGTCATATCCCCGGGCCCGTGCACCCCGGAGGAGGCGGGCGTTTCGACGGATGTCGTCAGGCGCTTCGGCGGGCGCACTCCGATACTTGGCGTATGCCTCGGCCATCAGTGCATCGGTGTAGCATATGGTGGCTCGGTGAGTGGCGCGGGAGAGATAGTTCACGGGAAGATGAGTTCCATAACGCACGATGGCAGGGGCGTCTTCGCGGGCCTGCCGAACCCCCTGCAGGGCATACGCTACCACTCACTTGCCATTGAACCTGAATCTACGCCGGAGGTCCTCGAAGTGACGGCAAGAAGCGAGAGCGGGGTGATCATGGGTGTGCGGCACAGGGATTTCGCCGTGGAGGGCATCCAGTTTCACCCGGAATCGATCATGACCCAGGGCGGGCGCGAGCTTCTGCGGAACTTCATCGAGGCGCACTCATGACCATCCCTGATTTCACCAGCAGACCGGTGTGGGACGAGATGAGTATGGACGTGCCCGCAGATGAGGCGTTCGAGACAGCCCGGGAGCGGCTCCGCACGCTTGGCTACAAGCCGATCGAGCCTGTCGGAGAGCAGGAGGATGGAAGCCTGCGGGTGACGGCGAGCCTGGACCGGTCGCCGGCCGTAGTTCGCAGAAGGAACGGAAAGCTCATGCTGGCGGCGGCCGTGGCGATGACCACGGTGGTGCTGTTCATGATGGCGAGTGACATAGGCGGAGACAGGGCGATCATCTCAGGGCCCCTGTTGGTGGCGGTGCTCCTCGGCGGGTTTGGGATGAACCGCCTGCGAGAGCCATTGCGCCCGGAAAACAAGGTCATGCAGGTCACCGTCATCCCGATGCAGGAAGGCCATTGCCGAGTCCTGATCCGGGGCACGCTGGTAGCCGGGCTGGTGGCGCCCACCGAGGAGCCGCCGACGAAGGCTGAGGCCGCTGCGGCTGAGCAGGCGCTGCTGGAGGACATGCGCGTCGTGGAGGGGCGCCGCGGCTCCGGGAAGGATGCGCCGTGATACAGGAAGCGATCGGGAAACTGGTGGCGCGGCAGGCGTTGTCCGAAGAAGAGTCAGCCGCGGTGGCGGAAGACATCATGACAGGAGAGGCCACGCCTGCCCAGATCGGCGCCTTCCTGGTTGCGCTGCGCCTTACCGGCGAGACCGTGGAAACACTGACCGGCATGGCCCGAGTCATGCGTGAGAAGGCGCTTCACGTTGTTACGGACGGGCAGTTGGTGGACGTGGTCGGCACGGGCGGCGACGGGCTCCACACGTTCAACGTCTCCACGGCATCGGCGCTCACGGTGGCCGCGGTCGGCGTGAAGGTGGCGAAGCACGGGAACAGGGCTGCCTCCGGCAGCGTTGGTGCGGCGGACATCCTGGACGCGAATGGGGTGAAGCTGGAGCTGAGCCCGGAGGCGGTGGGGCGCTGCATAGACGATGTGGGCGTCGGCTTCATGTTTGCGCCCGCGTTCCATCCTGCTATGCGCTTCGCGGGCCCGCCGCGCCGTGAGTTGGGTATCCGCACGGTGTTCAACTTCCTTGGGCCGCTGACGAACCCGGCGGGAGCTCTCTATCAGTTGCTGGGTGTGGCGCAGCCCGCCGACGCTCCCTACGACGTTGCAGAGCTGATGGCGCACGTGCTGGGTGCGCTCGGCACGGAGCGCTCATGGGTGGTCCGAGGCGACGACGGACTCGACGAGTTGACCACAACGGCAGCCTCGCAGGTGTGGGAGGTCTCCCCAGACGGTGTGCGGCACTTCACGCTCACGCCGGAGGAGGTGGGACTGCCTCGCGGGAACCTTGCCGACCTGCAGATCGACGGCGTGGATGAAGCGCGAGCGAAGTTTGCGCGTGCCCTCTCGGCGGGCGATTCGCCGGAGAAGGACATGGTGCTGCTCAACTCAGCGGCTGCGCTGGTCGTGCGGGGCGCTGCCGGGGACCTGCCGTCCGGCGTTGCGATGGCCCGCTCGGCGATAGACTCCGGCGGCGCGGGGGAGAAACTGCGTCAGCTGGCGGAACTGAGCCAGGCCCTTTCGTGAGCAGCATCCATGAGCACCACCGGCACGATTCTCGACAAGATACTGGAGGCGAAACGCGCGGAGCTGGCCCGGCGCCAGCGTGAGATGCCGCTCTCTGAGCTGGAATCGCGCGTGCGGGAGGCGCCGTTCCCCCACAACCTCTCTGGCGCGCTATGGGGCGACCGGGTCCGTCTCATCGGTGAGACGAAGAAGGCGTCACCCTCCAAGGGTCTGCTCGCCAGGGAGTACGACCCCGTTGCACTGGCGTCCACCTACGCCGCTAACGGCGCTGCTGCGATATCCGTGCTGACGGAGGTAGACCACTTCCAGGGAAGCTTGGAACACCTGGCGGCGGTGAAGGCCGCGGTCGGCCCGGAGGGCGTGCCGGTGCTCAGGAAAGACTTCCTCTTCGACCCGTACCACCTGTTTGAGGCGCGCGCCCATGGGGCCGACGCCGCGCTCCTCATCGTGGCCGCCCTGTCGCCGGAGCGGTTGAGGGAGTTGCTGGACGCCGCTCAGCGGGTCTGGCTGCAGTGCCTCGTTGAAGTACACGACGAGCAGGAACTGGAGACGGCGTTGAGCGCGGGAGCGGAGATAATCGGCATCAACCATCGCGACCTCCGCACTTTCCAGGTGGACATCTCCCTCTCGTCCCGGCTGCGCCCGCTCATCCCGCAGGGAAGGATGGTGGTTGCCGAGAGTGGCATCAACTCAAGCGAGGACGTGGCCGCCCTACGGCAGACTGGGGTACATGGCATACTGGTGGGCGAGGCGCTGATGACCGCGCCCGACGTGGGGGAGAAGGTGCGGGAACTGGCAGGGGTGCAGGCGTGACACACGTGCAGGTATGCGGCTTCCGCTCCGCTGAAGCGTTGTTTGCGGCCATCGACGCAGGAGCAGACGCAGTGGCGCTCGTTTTCGTGCCGTCGGCCCGCAGGCGGGTGACGGCAGATGAGGCGCGCGCCCTGCTGGACGAGGCCCGCGCGTCTGGCCGGGCGCTGCCGGCGGTCGTCGGTCTGTTCGCGGACCAGCCGGTGGACGAGGTGCGGCAGACCGTGACGTCCGTGGGACTGGACGCAGTCCAACTGTGCGGGAGTGAGGGCGTGGAGTACACACGCCAGCTGGACGTTCCTGTCGCCAAGGTGATCAGCGTTGACGCTGAGGTTCCGGTGGCGGCGCAGATGCCGCGCATCATGGTGTTGCAGCAGCGCCACGCGCTGGCGGGGCACCGGATAGTGCTGGACGCGCAGGTGTCCGGGGAGTACGGAGGCACAGGGCGGCAGTTCGACTGGGACCTGGCTGCCGATCTGGCGGGCGCGTTCGAGATGAGCCTAGCTGGAGGCCTGTCCCCGGAGAACGTTCAGGAGGCCGTTGAACGCGTTCGCCCGTGGGGTGTGGACGTGTCCAGCGGGGTGGAGACGGACGGCGAGAAGGACCCGGTCAGGGTTCGGGCGTTCGTCGAGGCTGTGCGGGCGGTGGACGCGCGCAGGAAGAAGGGCGGGCTCGCCCGCCTGTTGGGCAGGCGCTGACGTGACGTTCCCGGACGAGAAGGGCCGCTTCGGCCGATTCGGTGGCCGGTACGTGCCGGAGACGCTGATTCCGGCGCTGACCGAGCTGTCCGAGGCGTGGGAGGAAGCCCGGGAGGACGCTGCCTTTCAGGAGGAGTTGGCACAGCTGCTGCACGACTACGTGGGCCGCCCGACTCCGCTCCACCACGCCCGCCGGCTCACCGAGTATGCGGGCGGCGCCGAGATATTCCTCAAGCGCGAGGACCTGGCGCACACCGGCGCGCACAAGATCAACAACGCCCTTGGGCAGGGACTGTTGGCGAAGCGTATGGGCAAGCGGCGCATCGTGGCGGAGACGGGCGCAGGCCAGCACGGCGTCGCCACGGCCACGGTCTGTGCGCTCCTGGGCATCGACTGCGTCGTCTACATGGGTGAAGAGGACATGCGCCGGCAGGCCCCCAACGTGTACCGGATGGGGATGCTCGGCGCGGAGGTGCGCCCCGTTACCGCTGGTAGCCGAACGCTCAAGGAAGCCATCAGCGAGACGATACGGGACTGGGTGACGAACGTGCGGGACACGCACTACATCATCGGGAGCGTCGTGGGCCCGCACCCCTACCCCATGATGGTGCGCGACCTGCAGTCCGTGATCGGGCGCGAATCGCGGGAGCAGATGCTGGCTCAGGCCGGACGTCTGCCGGATGCGATCGTGGCCTGCGTCGGGGGTGGGTCGAACTCCATGGGGCAGTTCTACGCGTTCATCGCGGACGAGAGCGTTCGGCTCATCGGGGTCGAGGCGGGCGGGGAGGGCGTGGAGACCGGCCGGCACGCGGCATCCATCGGCGGTGGCAGCGTTGGCGTGCTCCACGGATCGATGTCGTACATCGTGCAGGACGGCGACGGTCAGATACACGAGACGCACAGCATCTCGGCAGGCCTGGACTACCCCGGCGTCGGTCCGGAACACGCCTGGCTTCGCGACAACGGGAGGGCCGAGTACGTGAACGTCACGGACGACGAGGCGGTTGCGGCCTTCCGGTTGACCTGCGAACTGGAGGGCATCATCCCCGCCCTGGAGTCGTCGCATGCGGTGGCGTACACCGTGCAGTCGCTCGCGGCGGAGCTTGGAAAGGACGGCGCCGTGCTCGTCTGCATGAGCGGACGCGGGGACAAGGACATGGGCACGATCATGGAGCGGGACGCCGCTTCCTGAGCTCGGTGACGTTGACAGGCTGGGGGGGTCGACGGGAAGATAGGGAGTCGGGAGACCGCTTCCAGCGCGCGGGTTGCCGCGTGAGAGAGAGCGGAGGGCAGGTTCCCTTACCCTGAGGAGCGCATGGCCCCAGAGGCTTACGCCGTCAACTGGACGGCAGTCGTGCTTGCGTTTGTGGTCGGCATCGTGGCGATGGGCCTGATGCTTGCCGCTTCCGCATTGCTCTCCCCCCGCAGGCCTTCCAAGACGAAGGGTATCGCCTACGAGTCCGGCATCCTGCCCACGCCGTTGAACTGGACGCAGTTCAACGTGCGCTACTACATCTTCGCCATCCTCTTCCTCATCTTCGACGTCGAAGCCGTCTTTCTGTTCCCATGGGCGGTCGTCTTCGCGGACGAGGGGATACCCGGCTACGTCTTCTACGCGATGATGCTGTTCATCGCGGTTCTGCTGCTGGGCGTCGTGTATGCCTGGCGAAAGGGGGTCCTGCGATGGAGGTAGAAGGCGGCCAGGCGTTGCCGGTTTTCCGTCCCTCCTCTTGGGAGCGGCCCGCCGGTGGGCGCTTCTTCGACACCGATGAAGGCGGCGCCATCTCCACCGACAAGGGGAACACCCCCGCGGCCAACCTCATCAAGAGCGCCGCGCCCGGCGTCATCACCGCTCGATTGGACGACCTCGCTGCCTTGGGCAGGAGCAACTCGCTCTGGACCCTGACCTTCGGGCTTGCCTGCTGCGCCATCGAGATGATCTCGACGCACATGGCGCATCACGACCTTGACCGGTTCGGGGTCGTCACGTGGCCGTCGCCCCGGCAGTCGGACGTGATGATTGTGGCGGGAACCGTGGTAAAGAAGATGGCGGAGCCCATCAAACTGCTCTACGAGCAGATGCCGGACCCGAAGTGGGTGATCGCCATGGGCACGTGCGCAACGAGCGGCGGGCCCTACTACCGCTCCTACAGCGTCGTCATGGGCGTAGACCACCTCGTGCCCGTGGATGTCTACGTGCCCGGCTGTCCGCCGCGCCCCGAAGCGCTGATGGACGGCATCGTGAAGCTGCAACAGAAGATCAAGCGCGACGCCAGGGAAGGTGTGCGGAGCGCTCCGGTGGTGGTGGGATCCCCATCGCAGGAGACTCCCGAGGCTGGCGCCGAGGAGAACGATGACTGAGCAACAGCCCCCCGAGGAGCAGGCCGCACCGCGCCCTGCCGCCCACCGGGGGCCGCCGGTGGAGGTGGCGGCTGAGGTGCTGGACGCCCAGGGAGAGCGCACGGCTGGTGCGCTCCGCTTGGCCCTGCGCGACATGGCGATCGAATCCGGAGGTCGCGACGACGTTCCGTGGGTGCGCGTCGCGCGCGAGAACCTCACCCGCGCCGTGGACTCCTGCGTACGGAGCCCTAACCTGCGGGTGGATATGCTCCACTGCCTCTTCGCCGTGGACTACGAGGAGCGCATTGAACTGAACTACGCCCTCTTCTCGCTGGGGAAAGGGCACAAGGCCCTGCTCAAAGTGGACCTTCCACCGGACGAGGCGCGCGCGGACTCGCTCACCGGCGTGTGGGAGGCCGCGGCTTGGTACGAGCGCGAGACCCACGACCTGTTCGGCGTGGAGTTCGACGGCAACCCGGACCTCTCTCCGCTGATCCTGTTCGAGGGTTTCGAGGGCCACCCGGGCCTCCGCAGCTTCCCGCTGCACGACTACGAGGAGTGGTAGGCCGCCCGTTGACCACTGAACAGACATACGAAACCGTAGACATGATGCTGAACATGGGGCCGCAGCATCCGGCGACCCACGGCGTGTTCCGCATGGTGCTGACGGTGGACGGCGAACACGTCGTGGACGTGACGCCCCACATCGGCTACCTCCACCGCGGCTCTGAGAAGCTCGCGGAGAACGAGACCTACGGCCAGGTCATCACGCTGTTCGACCGGCTGGACTACGTCGCCAACCTGAACAACGAGCTCATCTTCTGCCGGGCAGCCGAGCGGCTCATGGGCATCGACCCGCCGGAACGCGGCCAATACATCCGCGTGATTCTCGCCGAACTGAACCGGCTGGCGAGCCACCTCCTCTTCATCGGGACTTACGCCATAGACCTGGGCGCCATGACTCCCATCATGTACGGGTTCCGGGAGCGGGAGCGCATCCAGAACCTGTTCGAGTCCGTCACCGGAGCGCGGATGATGCACAACTTCATCCGCATCGGCGGCGTGAAGGAGGACGTCCCCCCGGACTTTGTCCCGCGCGTCCGGGCACTCGCGGACGACGTCCAGCGCGGCGTTGAGGAGATCGACCGGCTCCTGACGTTCAACGAGGTCTTCCTGGCCCGTACGCGCGGCGTAGGCGTTATCGACGTCCCCACGGCACTCTCCTGCGGGTTGACGGGACCCGGTCTGCGCGCCAGCGGCGTGGCGTACGACGTCCGCAAGGACTACCCGCACGAGGTCTACCCCTACCTCTCATACAAGGTGCCGGTGGGTGAGAACGGCGACTGCTGGGACCGCTACTACATGCGCGTCCTGGAGTGTTATGAGTCCCTCTCCATGGTCCGGCAGTGCCTGGACCAGATGGAGGAAGGCCCGGTGATGGCGCAGATGCGGCGCATCGCCCGCCCCCCGAAGGGCGAGGTGTACGTGCACGGGGAGAACCCGCGCGGCGACATCGGCGTCTTCCTGGTGAGCGACGGCACGGACAAGCCCTACCGTGTGAAAGTAAGGCCCCCGTCCTTCTGCAACCTCGTTGCGCTGCGGCCGATGATGCGCGATGCGTACATCGCGGACGCGGTGGCCATCCTCGGCTCGCTGGACATCGTGCTGGGCGAGGTGGACCGATGAGGTCTAAGCCGGTCCAGCTTGCGATAGCGGTGGTGTTGCTCGTGGGAGTCGGAGTGCTCGTCGCCGTCTTCACGCTTGCCCTGGCGCTGCTCGGAGAACCGGGCGACGACGTCACGGTCCTCACGGTCGGGAAGATCGTTATCGCTCTGTTCGCGCTGCTGACGCTCGTCACCACGCTGGGCATGTCGCTGGTGTGGCTGGAGCGCAAGCAGCTGGGGCGCATGCAGGGCCGCGTCGGCCCGACGCGCGTGGGCCCGTTCGGGCTGCTGCAGGTGGTGGCGGACGGCATCAAGCTGCTGATGAAGGAAGACGTCTCGCCGGGCTCGTCGTCTAAGGCCATCTTCTACGTCGCGCCCTTGCTCGTGTTCGTCCCGAGCTTCGTCGTCTGGCTGACGATCCCGATCGGGCGGGACCTCGTCGTGCGGAGCCTGGACCTGGGCGTCTTCTTCTTCATCGCGGTCTCGGTGCTGAGCATCGTTGGGCTGATACTGGCCGGGTGGAGCTCCAACAGCAAGTACGCGATCCTGGGCGGCTTCCGCTCTGCGGCGCAGCTCGTCAGCTATGAGATACCGCTCATCCTGGGTGTGCTGAGCGTCGTGATGGTCGCCGACTCGATGCGGTTCACCGACATCGTGGACGCGCAGGCGAGCGTGCCGTACCTCGCGCTGTTGCCGCTCGCGTTCGCCGTGTTCTTCATTTCGGGGCTGGCCGAGGTCGGCAGGACGCCGTTCGACATCTACTTCGCGGAGTCAGAGGTTGTCGGAGGGCCGTTCGTCGAATACAGCGGCGCGCACTGGGCTATATTCTTCCTCGCGGAGTACGTCAACACATTCCTCGTCGCGGCGCTGGGCGCGCTGCTCTTCCTGGGCGGCTGGACGTGGCCCTTCGGCGAACTGGAGCAGTACCCGGCCGTGGCCCTCTTCCTGGGCAAGACGTACTTCCTTGCCGTCGTCATCTTCTGGGTGCGGGCGACGCTGCCGCGCCTGCGGATAGACCAGCTGATGAACGTGGGCTGGAAGATGCTGATCCCGTTGGGATTCGTCAGCGTCATCCTGGTTGCCGTACAACGCTTCTACGGTTGGCCGACGTGGACGCTGACGCTCATGTCGGTCGCGGTGCTCGGCGCTGCCGCATTCGTACAACTGCGCCTCCAGCGCAGTGACGCGGTCGCAACGGCGGAGCGTTACGCACAGCACGCCGTGGCGGTGCAACCCAGCAGATCCAGGCCGGCGCCGGAGAGTCAACAGGCATGATTGGAACGCTCAAAGGGATGCTCACGACGGTGCGCTGGCTGCTCAGGCGGCCGGTCACCGCGCACTATCCGGAACAGCACCTTCCCGTGCAGGAGCGCTACATGGGATTCCCCGCCCTCCTAATGGACGACACGGCGGGCGAGCCGTTCTGCACCGGGTGCATGGTGTGCGTGCGCGAGTGTCCGACGCAGTGCATGTCGGCGCAGATGCACGACAACCCCAAGTTCACCGACGGCACCAGCCACCGGCGCAAGATCATCAACGAGTTCGAGATCAACCTGAACCGGTGCATCCTCTGCGGTATCTGCGTGGACGTCTGCTCGTTCGACGCGATCGAGATGTCGTACGAGCATGAGCTGGCGAGCTACGCGCGCGCCGGTTCGCGCGCTGACCTGGATCTGCTGCTGGAGCAGGGACGGCGCTACATGGAGATGAGCGGCTGGAACCCCGAGAACCCTGAGAAGAACGTGGCGGGGGTCGCCCTCGCGAAGAGGGCCGCGGCGGCAGCCGCAAAGACCGCTGCGGGTGAAGCGGGTCCGGCGGACGATTCAACCGAGGGTGGGGAGTAGCGTGGGTCTTCTGCTCTTCTATGCCGCCGCCACGCTGACGCTGTTCGCCGCCTTTGGCGTCGTTGCCACGCGCAACATCGTGCACGCAGCGCTCTTCCTGCTCGCTGCGCTGGCCGGCGTGGCGGGACTGTTCGTGCTGTTGTACGCGGAGTTCCTGGCGCTCGTGCAGCTCCTGATCTACGGCGGCGCCGTGACCATCGTCATCCTCTTCGCGCTGATGCTCACGCGCTCGGGCGAGTACGAGGGCGAGACGGAGACCCGTCGTCGCCCCTTCGCGGCGCTGGCCGCCGCCGGGCTGTTCGGCCTGATGGCGGCGGTCTTCGTAGCGGACTCGCACCAGTTCAACACCAACACGCGCCAGCCTGTGCCGTTCGACACGCTCGCTAGGGACCTGTTCGCGGACTGGGCCGTGCCGTTCGAGATAGCGTCGCTGGTGCTGCTCGTGGCCCTCATCGGGGCGGTCGTGATAGGCCGAGCGGGACGCGAGGAAGACGAGACGTTCCCGGACACCGACGGTTCGGAAAGCGCGTCAGAGCCCGTACGCCGCGGCAGTCGCAGGCGGGCGGAGCGCCGCCAGAGGGGCTCATGACGCTGCTGCACTTCCAACTGCTGAGCGCGGGCATCTTTTGCATCGGCCTCTACGGAGTGCTGGCCAGGCGCAGCGCCGTCCTCGTGCTCATGTCGATCGAACTGATGCTCAACGCCGTGAACCTCCAGCTCGTGGCGTTCGGGGCCTTCAGCGGCTTCGGCACGTCCACCGGGCAGGTCATCGCGGTGTTCGTCATCACCATCGCCGCGGCGGAGGTCGGTCTCGCGCTGGCCATCGTCATGCGGCTGTTCAGGAGCAGGGGCGGCGTGAACCTCGATGAGATCGACGTGATGAGGGGCTAGGCGTGGAACAGGCTTGTCTCATCCCGGTGTTCGGTTTCGGGGCGTTCGGCTTCCTTGCGCTCTTCCGCCGCTACTTGCCAGGTCAGGGGAAATACCTTTCCGTGGTCGCGATCGTGGTCGCGTTCATCGCGGTCTGGCCCGTGCTGTTGGACATGCTGAACAAGGGCGTGGGCGAGCACCACTTCCCGCGGGACTGGTTCAGCGCGGGACCGCTGGAGGTCGGGTGGGGCATCATCGTCGACCCGCTCACGGTGGCGATGCTCGCACTCATCACGTTCGTATCGGTCATCGTGCAGGTCTACTCGCTCGGTTACATGCGCCACGCCGGTCACGACGACTCCCGCATCGGCTGGTACTTCGCGGTGCACTCGCTGTTCAGCGCCAGCATGCTGATGCTCGTGCTGGCGGACAACCTGCTCCTGCTCTACGTCGCCTGGGAGCTCGTCGGGTTGTGCTCCTACCTGCTCATCGGATTCTGGTTCGAGCGCCGCTCGGCGGCTGAGGCTGCGAAGAAAGCGTTCGTCACCACGCGCATAGGCGACGTCGGCCTGCTCATCGGCGTCGTGCTGCTCATCGTCGAGTTCGGTACGGTGGACATCATCGAGATCATGGGTTCGCTCGGCGACCCGGGCGTCAACCAGGCGGTCGTTACCGCGAGCGCGTTCCTCGTCTTCTTCGGCGCGATGGGCAAGTCGGCGCAGTTCCCGCTGCACGTCTGGCTGCCGGACGCGATGGAAGGTCCAACCCCGGTCAGCGCGCTGATCCACGCCGCAACCATGGTTACTGCGGGCGT
>JAPOOH010000110.1 GCA_026713505.1 Chloroflexota bacterium
GGCGCGGTGGACGACGCCGGCCCGCAGATCAACCCCATGATCGTGGAAGGACAGGTGCACGGCGGCATCGTCCAGGGCGTCGGCCCGGCGCTCTGGGAGGGCGCGGTCTACGACGACGACGGGCAACTCGTGACCGGCTCCATGCTGGACTACGCGCTGCCCCGCGCCGACCTGCTGCCGGAGCTGGAGGTCCACTCCAACACGACGCCCTCGCCGCACCACCCGCTGGGGGTGAAGGGCATAGGCGAGGCGGGCACCATCGCGTCCACGCCAACCGTGTACAACGCGGTGATGGACGCGCTGCGCCCGCTCGGGGTTACCCGGGTGGACATGCCGTTGACGCCGGAGCGAGTCTGGCGTGCGATCAACGACGCACGGAATGGAGGCTAGGCCATGTTTCCAGCACAGATCACCTACCACCGTGCAGGCTCGGTTGCCGAAGCGGTGCAACTGCTCTCGGACAACGAGGGCGCGAAACTCCTGGCGGGGGGGCACAGCCTCCTTCCGCTGATGAAGCTACGGCTCGCTGCGCCCGCCGTGCTCGTCGACATCGGGCGCATCGAGGCGCTCAAGGGCGTTTCCGCGAGCGACGGCGGCATCACCATCGGCGCGCTGACGACGCACGCGGAGATCGCGACGTCCGACCTCGTGCGGCAGCACGCCCCGGTGCTCGCCGAGGCTGCGGCGCTCGTCGGCGATCCGGCGGTGCGGAACCGGGGCACCATCGGCGGCAGCGTCTCCCACGCAGACCCGGCGTCCGACCAGCCGACCGTGCTGACTGCGCTGGGCGCGACGTTCAACGCGACGGGGCCGGGCGGCGACCGCAGCATCGCCGCCGCCGACTTCGCAACCGGCCTGCTGGAGAACGCGCTGGAGGAGAACGAGGTGCTGACAAGCATCTCGGTGCCTTCCGTTGCGTCCGGCGCGGGCTCGGCGTATGTCAAGTTCTCACACCCGGCGTCGCGTTACGCCGTCGTCGGCGCAGCCGCCATCCTCACGGTGAGCGGCGGCACGTGCTCGTCGGCGAGCGTCGTGGTCGGGGGCGTCGAGGCGACCCCGGCCCGAGCGTCGTCCGTCGAAGCGGCGCTGGCTGGCTCGGACCTGAGCGGCAGCGCGCTGGACGCCGCTGCCGCAGCGGTTGCGAGCGACCTGAATGGCGACCCGATGGGCGACGTGTTCGCCTCCGCGGAGTATCGCAGGGCGATGGCGTCGGTCTACGTGCGCCGCGCGCTCGGCGCGGCAGCGTCGCGGGCGGGCTGACCGCCTCGCCGGGTAGGAGCCGAGAACGGCAGGGGGTGCCCTCACCCGCCGTCGCTCCGCGGCGGCACCCTCTCCAGAGGGAGAGGGGAATACGGGGCGCCCCCTGCGTATCTGCGAGAGAATCGCGATTCCGGAGGGCAGAGGACTTGGACGAAACACGCACCGACTCCGTGCCCGCGTCTGTTGACGAGCTGCAGCAGGCGCTCCGCGGCGAGATGTACGTCGCCGACCGCGCGCTGGCGATGTCGGTCTACCTCGCGCTGACGCTCAAGCGTCCGCTCTTCCTCGAGGGCGAAGCGGGCGTCGGCAAGACGGAGGTCGCAAAGGTGCTGGCGTCGGCGCTCGGCGCTCGGCTCATCCGCCTCCAGTGCTACGAGGGACTGGACGTGAGCCAGGCCGTCTACGAGTGGAACTACTCGCGGCAACTGCTGCACATCCGGCTGCTGGAGGCGTCCGGTAACGTCGACCGTACGGCGGCGGAGCGCGAATTGTTCAGCGAGGAGTTCCTCATCAAGCGGCCACTCCTGCAGGCGCTCGCCTCCGGCGAAGGCCCGGTGGTGCTCCTGATAGACGAGCTGGACAGGGCCGACGAGGAGTTCGAGGGCTACCTGCTGGAGATGCTGTCCGACTTCCAGATCACGATACCGGAGGTCGGCACGTACACGACGGACGAGCCGCCCGTCGTCGTCACCACGTCCAACCGGACGCGCGAGATACACGACGCGCTCAAGCGCCGCTGCCTCTACTACTGGATCGACTACCCCGATCTGGACAAGGAGACGCAGATCGTGCGGAGCAAGGTGCCGCAGGCGTCGCAGAAGCTTGCGGGACAGGTCGCCGCGTTCGTCCAGGAGCTGCGCGGCACCGAGCTGTACAAGGTGCCCGGCGTCGCCGAGACGCTCGACTGGACGGCGGCGCTCGTGAGCCTGAACGAGACCGAACTCAGTCCCGATGTGATCGACGACACGCTCGGCATCATGCTGAAGTACCGCGAGGACGTACAGGCGGTGCGTGGTGAGCAGACGCGCGCGCTGCTGAACCGCGCGATGCACCGCGGCACGCAGCGCGGGGGCAGGCGTGGCTGACGGCGGCGACGGGTACATCCTCGGCAACCTCCTCCTCTTCGGACGGCTGCTCCGGCGGCTCGGCTTGGACGTGCACGTAGGACGGATGCTGGACGCCATCCGCGTGCTGGAGGACATCGGCCTCGAGCACCGTGGCGACGTTCGAGCGGCGCTCCGCACGCTGCTCGTGCACCGCAAGGACGACCTCCCGCTGTTCGACGAAGCGTTCGACGTCTTCTGGCGGCAGCGCAAGGACAGCAC
Organism: Chloroflexota bacterium; assembly: GCA_026713505.1. Lineage (GTDB taxonomy): Bacteria > Chloroflexota > Dehalococcoidia > Lucifugimonadales > Australimonadaceae > Bin16. The sequence continues at coordinate 2,586 of JAPOOH010000110.1, forward strand.
GTCGACGATGGACCTGCGCTCGATGGGCGAGCAGCACCGCTTCCGCAAGCCAACAGCCGGACCGCCAACGCCGGGCAGGGAGCCGGACGACTCCGCCGAGCCCGCCGACCCGGACGAGGGCTTCGACCGCATCGATCTCACCCGCAC
>JAPOOH010000111.1 GCA_026713505.1 Chloroflexota bacterium
GAGGGGCCTGGCGGGGGGTGGGCGGCCGCCGCGGGCTCCGGACTGCCCCCGGTTGCCCTGCGGGCAATGTCCCCAACCGCCCCGGCCGCCCCCCAGGCCACCCCGGAGCCGATGTTCGGCCACGCGAAGAAGCGCCTCGCGGCATATGCGGACCGCACCAACTACATCAGGAGCGACTTCTCCCAGCGGGACTGGGCGTCCGGGCTCGGCGGGCCGTTCGACTTCGTCATGTCTGCCATCGCCATCCACAACATGTACGACGATGGTCTGATTTCCAGCATCTACAGGGACATCCACGACCTCATCGCAGACGGCGGCATGTTCGCCAACCTGGACTACGCCGCACAGGCTGGAGGCGTGGAGATGCACGTCCAGTGGTTGAAGGAAGCCGGCTTCTCCACCGTGGAAACGGACGAGATCAACGAACGCACTGTCCTGCTGAAAGCGACCCGCTAGTCCTCATCCCCAGAGCCGTTCGCTCGCGATGGCGGCGCCCTCCGCCATCGCCTCCAGCTTGCGGAAGATGATGTCAGGGTCCATCTTCCCGTACCCCGCGAACGTGCCGAACCCGCAGTCCGACCCCGCGAGTACCCGCTCGCGCCCCACGATCGCGGCGAAGGTCTCGATGCGCTGCGCGACCAGTTCCGGGTGCTCCACGAAGTTGCTCGTTGAGTCCAGCACTCCGGGGATCAGCACCTTGTCCTCGGGGACATTCGCGTCGCGCCACTCCTTCCATTCGTGGGAGTGCCGGGGGTTCGATGCCTCGAACAGGATGGCGGACGGCTTCCCCCGCAGGATGATGGGCATTATCTTCGACACGGCGATGTCGTAGTCATGGGGCCCCTCGTAGTTGCCCCAGCAGACGTGCATCCGGACGGACTCCGCCGGCACGTTCGCCAGTGCCCCGTTCAGCACCTCGATGTGGTACTCGGCGCGCCGTAGGAACTCCTCCTCGGTCAATCCCTGGAAGCCCGTGTGGTACGCCATCGCCAGGTCCGGGCAGTCCACCTGCAGGATGAACCCCGCCTCGACGATGGCCTCGTACTCCTCCTGCATCGCCGCGCCCAGCGCCTCGATGTACGCCTCGTGCGTCGGATAGTGAGCGTTCGGCATGAACACGGAGGCCACACCCGGCGAGGACGAGGTCATGAACGCCTCGGTGACGCCTGCCCCATCGACCGCTGCCTTGAAGTTCTCCAGGTCCTTCTGCAGCGGCTCCCGGTCCTTCACCTCCACCGGCGCCACACACTGCGGACGGCGCATCGGCTGGTCCCCGGTCATCCGCGCCATCTTGGCGCGGAAGTCGGGATAGGGCGCAACGTCCAGGTTGGGACGACGCTCGCTGTCTCCCGCGAAGCCGGTCAGCCGGTCCTTGGCGTAGGTGGAATAGGCGACCTTGCTCATCTCACCGTCGCTCACCACGTCGACGCCCGCGGCGTGCTGCCGTGCGACGATGTCGGCGACGCCCTGTCGCACGAGCACGTCCAACTCCGCGGGGTCGAACTCCTCCTCGCGCTCCTTCTTCAGGAGCAGCGCGGCAACATCGTCCGGGCGGGGCAGGCTGCCCACGTGGGTCGTGAGGATGCGGTCTGTAGAAAGCTTCATGGGGAACGCTCCGGGGAAGGGTGAACCGGATTATAGCGGTGCTCCTATAATCGCCGCATGACCGGGCAGCAACACATCGAGGTGCGGGTGGCGTCCAGTACCGCCGATATGGAGGCCGCGCTGGCCGTCCGGCACGAGGTGTTCGTGCTGGGACAGGGCGTGCCCCTGGAGCTGGAACACGACGAGGACGACGCTGGCGCCGTGCACGTGGTGGCTTGCGACGGGGCCACGGTCGTCGGCACGGCGCGGTTGACGAGGGACGGCGAAGCGCGGATAGGGCGCGTTGCGGTGCTGTCCTCATGGCGTCGGCGCGGCATCGCGGGCATGCTGCTCGCGGCGCTGGAATCCGAGGCGGCGCAGCTGGGGATAGCCGAGGTGGGCCTGCACTCCCAGATGTATGTGCAAGCGCTCTACGAGCGGCACGGGTACACGGTCACGGGACCGGGGTTCGTGGAGGCGGGCATCGATCACGTGCCGATGGCGAAGCGGCTCGATCAGCCGGCCCCCTGACTGCTGTCTACGAGGCGACGGCGGCTCCGGACTGGCGAGGCGGTCGCCTGAGAACGAACGTGCCGCGCACGTCGCGCAGGCTCAGCGCCCCGCTCTCCAGCAGCGCCCCGCGTATGCCGGGACGGTGGCGCGTGCGAACGTCCACGGCGATGAGCGCGTAGCCCGCTCCAAGGAGCGCCTCGTACTCGGCGGCATGCTCGTCGTCGAGGCCTTCCTCGCCGGCGGACATGGCCCCGATCCATGAACCGAACGCTGCACCGAACTTCCAGACGGTGGCAGCCAGCAGGATCTTCACGTTGAGGTCCATCGGGACGATGAGCAGCGCGATGAGCGACGGCACCTCGATGATGAGCGAGGCAAGGATGCCCCACTTCACGGCGGCGCGCAGCATGCTCTCGCCGCGGCGCTTCAGGCGCGGAGGCGCGGGGCCGTCGTCCGGGAGAACGTACGTGATCCCCGTCCGGTCGCCGAAGCCGGCTCCCTCCAGCAACTGCTCCGCGGCGACAGCAGCCGTACGGTTGTCGAATATGCCGACAACGGCGGTCATGCGACTGGCTCCCTCGCCTTCAGTGCGCCGTCGAAGAAGCCGATGAGCTTCGGCCAGGAGTCGGCTGAGATCTCGGGATCGTACCGAACGGGGTTGTAGGGGTCGTTGAACGCGTGCTGGCCGTTGGGATAGCGGTGGAAGGTGAACGGCTTGCCCTCGGCGCGCAGACCGGCTTCCAGCTTGTCGACGTCCGGCGGGGCGGGGTTCGCGTCCAGGTCGCCGAAGAACCCGGTAAGCGCACAGTCGAGGTCCGCCGTGAGGCTCAGTGGGGTGGGGCCGTCGCCCCATGGCAGGTCCACGTCCACGCCGTAGAAGTCCGCGCAGGCGGTGAACTCGTCGGTGCGCACCGCAAGCATGTAGGCGATGCGTCCGCCGATGCAGAAGCCGGTGACGCCGAAGGGGCCGGATACCTCCGGGAGGCCGCGCAGGTGCTCCAGTCCGGCAAGCATGTCCGGTATCAGCTCGTCGTCGCGCAGGCTGTCCTTCAGTGGCAGCGCCACTTCGCGGCGGGCCGGGTCCTCGAAGGCGTAGCCGATAAGCTGTGCGTTCGTCACCTCCGAACGGTGAAAGAGGTAGGGGGCGATGGCGGCATAGCCCGCCTGCGCAAGCTCGTCGCACTTCTCCTGCACGAAACGGTCGACGCCGAAGACGTGCATCGCCACAACGACACCGGGGTGGGGGCCGGGAGCATCCGGCTGCGCGAGGTACGCGTCCACCTGCTTGCCGCCCACGTTTATGCTCACCCATTCAGACGCCATCGGTCTCCTCCTTCGTCCGTCGGTCCAGCGTGTCCCGTGCAACGGGTCAGTTGTCCCCGCTGATGACGAGCGCGCTCTTGCCCTTGATCTGGCGCGACTCCTGGTAGCGGTGGGCCTCTGCCGCCTCTGCGAGAGGCCACGTCCGGTCTATGGTGGGTTTCAGTTTGCCCTCGCCGAACCAGCCGAGGATCATCTCGAAGTCCGCGCGCGGTGTGAGTCCGCCGCCCGCGCCAAGTATCGAAACCGAGTTGCGGTAGAGCTCGGCGACGGGGAAGGAGGTCTCCCGCCCGCCTGCGCCGCCGAACACAGAGAGCCGCCCGCCGCGCGCCAGGGCGCCGAGGCCCCTCGCCAGGACGTCGCCGCCGATACCGTCCACGATGACGTCGACTCCGCGTCCGTCCGTGAGCCGCTTCGCCTCCGCGACGAAGTCCTGTTCAACGTAGTTGATGCCATGGTCCAGCCCGTACTGGGCCGCCCACTCGAGCTTCTCCGCGCTGCTCGCGGTCCCGAGCGCGGTCATGCCTATCTGCTTCGCAAGCTGTATGGCGGCGATGCCGACGCCGCTGGCGGCGGCCTGCACGAGCACGGTCCCGCCTGCCTCGCCGCCGCCCCGGACGCGCAGCGCGGACCAGGCCGTGGTGTAGATGATGGTAAGTGTCGAAGCCTCGACGAGGCTGAGATTGTCCGGCGCGGCGTACACAGAGCGCTCCGGGACGGAGACGTACTCGGCGTACGAGTACGGGGGCTGGCGCACGACTACGCGGTCGCCCACGCTCACTGAAGCAACGTCTTTCCCCACCTCTGCAACGACGCCCGCGCCTTCTATGCCAAGCATCGCGGGGAAGTCCACCACCTGCCCCATGCGCCCGCCGCGCCGCGATACCTCCGCGGGATTGACGCCGGAGGCCGCGAGTCGCACGAGCACGTCGCCGTCGCCGGGTTCAGGGTCGGGGGCGTCTTCGAGGCGGAGCACTTCAGGCCCCCCGCATTCGTGGTATCGCACAGCCTTCATCGGTACTCCCTTCCACTCGAGTCGATTATCCGCCTGGTGCGTACATCAGGCAAACGCGCCGTTCCCGGATACCCCGACCCTCACCGCGCGCTGGACGCTCACCCTGAGCCTCTCCCTCAGGAGAGGGAATGAAACAACCGCTCCCGTCCCAAGCCGTGCTCCGATCATCCAGTCAGGCGATGGCGTTGATGCCCGTCAGGTGCCGCCCCAGGATGAGTTGGTGCATGTGCTGGGTGCCTTCGTACGTGTGCACCGTCTCCAGGTTCATGGTGTGGCGCATCGGGGGGAGGTCGTCGGTGATGCCGGCCGCGCCGAGCAGGTCGCGGCTGGTGCGTGCGATCTCCAGCGCCGCTAGGGTGTTGCTGTACTTCGCCATGCTCACGTGCGACCAGTGCAACGCCCCCGCAGCCTTCAGCCGTCCGAGTTGCAGTGCGAGCAACTGCGCCTTGGAGAGCGAGGTTGCCATGTCCGCCAGCTTCTGCTGGACGAGTTGGAACGAAGCGAGCGGACGCCCGAACTGTTCGCGCTCCTTGGTGTATTCGATAGCGGTGTGCAGGCAGTCCGCAGCCGCTCCGCAGACGCCCCACGCGATGCTGTAGCGTGCGGAGTTGAGGCACTCCAGCGCCGAGCCGAGCCCACGGGTGCCGGGGAGCAGCGCGTCCTCCCCCACGCACACGTCCTCCAGTAAGAGCGCGCTGGTAACGCTCATGCGCATGGAGAGCTTGTTGTGGATATCCTCCCGGCGCACCCCGGGCAGGGTTGTGTCAACGAGGAATCCTCGCACCGCGTCGCCCAGCTTCGCCCAGACGACCACGACGTCGGCGATGCCGGCGTTGGTGATCCACATCTTGCCGCCGTTGAGCGTGAACCCATCGGATGTCTCGGTGGCGTGCGTTTCCATACCGCCGGGGTCCGAACCGTGGTCGGCCTCGGTGAGGCCGAACGCGCCAAGCACGCGCCCCGCGGCCATGTCGGGCAGGTAGCGCTCACGCTGCTCCTCGGTGCCGAAATGGTGGATGGCGGTCATCGCCAGCGAGGACTGGACGGACGCGAAGGAGCGGTAGCCGGAGTCGGCGCGTTCCAGCTCCTGCATGACGAGGCCGTAGGCGACGGGGCCGAGTCCGGCGCAGCCGTAGCCCTCGAGATGCGCGCCGAACAGCCCGAGTTCGCCCATCCTCGGGACGAGCTCCATCGGAAACGTGCCGTTGCGGAAATGCGGGACGACGGCCGGCATGGCCTCCGCCTCGACAAAGGCGCGGACGGTGTCACGCACCTGCCGTTCGTCGTCGGTGAGCTGGGACTCGATGCCCAGAAGGTCTATGCCGCGGTAAGTCTGCATGCGGAGCCTCGCTGTTTCGGTTTCGACAGGGGGATTCTAGCAAGAGCAGTTGGTTCCGCCCCTCCGGTGCGTGATCAAGGATGCCAACAGCGCGGGAATGACTGGGCCCGGCGGGAATGTCGGTGTGACGGCGCCAGGCAAAGAAAAGGCCCTCCGGGGTTAGCCGGAGGGCCTCTGTGCATTCGTCTCAGGACCGGGAGATTAGGCCGGGCAGTGGCTGGGAACGTCCTGGTCTGCCTCCACGGCTGCGATCTCCGCAGCCAGGGCGGCGATCTCCGCATCGAGTTGTGCCTCGAAAGCGGGGTAGAACGCGGTTGCCAACGCCCACGCAGCCTCAGAGACGTTGACCGGCTTCTCACCGAGGTCCTCGTCGCGGTCGGCCTGGACGCCGGCCAACTCTTTCTCCAGAGCAGCGATCTCTGCCGCGTTCGCTTCACGATCGGTCAGGCGGCAGAAGGCCAACGGTGTTGAAGTGATGACGGAGAGCGAGCCGGGGTCGATCACGCTCAGGGTCCGCATGCGCTCAACATTGCCGTCGCCGGGTCCGATGCCGGAGCGCTGGCGGGTGAACCGTCCGAGCGTCCAGACCGTGGTCCATGCGCCCTGATCGTTCGCAACGAGCGTGTTGTCATCACTCGTGTTGGTCACGTAGTTCGTGATGTCGGAAGGAGTGCCGGGGCCGTCGTTGATGAGGAGGATGACCTCCTGGCCTGGAGCGAAGCCGGAGCCCCAGATGCGGACTTTCACTCCGGATGAGCGTGCACCCAACTGGTGGTTGACGACGACGCCCTCGGAGACGACGCTCTCCACGCCGGAGACGTGGCTGTCGGCAGATGCCTTGGGGGAGAAGATGGAGTTCCCGGCCACGAGGCCGAAGAACAGCCCCGCTGCGATGAGCGCCAGAACCATGGCCCGGGGGTGTGTTGCGATTGTCTTAGTCACGATTACCTCCTGTGGACCTCAACGCCTTAAGCCGAGCAGAAGCCTGGGACTTCTGCGGGTTCTGCGCCTTCTTCAAGATCTTCATTGCGGGTTACGTCGCAGAGCGCGATAGGCGCGCTGGCGAGGAAGCTGTAGGTGCCCGTGTCCACGGCCCACATGGTCGCCATGCGTTCCGTGCCGACGTTCGGGCGGGTGAACCGGCCGAGCCGCCACTTCGTGGCGAAGGCGCCGTCTTCGTTGACGATGAGGGGCCAAACGCTCCCTGCGCCGTCGCGGTAGCGCCCCGGGTCGCAGTTGCCCTCGCTGTCCCAGCGACAAGCGCTGATCACGTAGAGAGCGCCCTGGAAGTCCGCCACGAGGAGCTCGACTTCGATCCCGGGGGTGAAGCCTGAGCCGTAGATCCAGACCTCTTCAGGAGAGCGGCCCGCGCCCGTGTCGAAGTCAACCTCGGTGTGGGAGAGGACGATCGTCTCCCCTCCCGTAACGTGGCCGTCCGCGCTTGCGCTCTGACCAGTGGAAAGTGCGATTGCGGCCAGTAAGCCTACCGTGAGGAGGGCAGCGGCCAGAATAACCGCAGTCCTCTTCGTTACCGTTGTAGTGGCGCCTGTCACTGAGTCCTCCTGCTCAACTTATTCTTCAAGGGGTTAGGGATGTATCAGGCCGAGCAGTGAGCCGGCACTTCGTCACCCTCGCCACGACCGCTGAGGTTGCAGAGCGCAAGCGGAGCGGACGCCAGCGGGTCGAACGTTTCCGCGTCCACCGCCGTGACTGACTGCATGCCCTCGCCGCCAACACCACTGCGAGTGAAGCGGGCAAACGTCCACTGGAACCCGAACGCGCCTTCGTCGTTGGCAACGACGTCAACGCCCGAAAGAGCGCCGATGTCCGTGGCGACGCCGCGCTGGTCACCGATCAGGACGAGTACGCTCTGGTCGGCATTGAAGCCCGACCCGTAGACCCACACCGATGTGCCGGAGCTGCGCGTCCCAGGAACGAAGTCCGCCTCGTTCGGTGTGACGACGAGCGTTTCCGTGCCCGTGACGTGACTATCGGCGCGCACACCTTCGTTCGTGGCAAGCGCCGCCGCGAGGGCGAGCCCTACCAGAATGGCAGCGGCCAACGAAACCATAGCGAACCGCGGCGACAGTTGCGAATGCGTTCGAATCACGGCTTTCCTCCTTAACCCAATGCTCGCAGCCAGACAACGACGTGTTTACCGCGAGTGCGGCGCAGAGGCTATAAGGGTTTGCCGCTGCGTGTCAAGCGTTCGGCAATCATACCCGATTCCCGCTGCAGAGGGAACAACTCCCCCGCCTACATGGTGAGCGAGACCTTGAGCGCGCCGTCCGAGGGTTCGTGCGCCAACTCGAAGGCATCACGCACGCGCTCCAGCGGCAGCGTGTGCGTGACGTAGGGAGACATATCGATCTCTCCCTCAGCGATGAGCCGCAGCGCCTGCCGGAACGAGACGAGGCCCGGTTCATCCTGCGCTCCGAATATGGTGCGGACGTCCAGCCGCTTGAGGAAATAGGTGCCCAGGTCGAACGGCACCCGGTCGAACCCCGTCGGCAGGCCGAATACGTGCACGTGTCCCTCGGCCTTCGCCATGCGCACTGCCTGGTCCAGCGTCTCGTGACCGCCGACGGCGTCCACAACCACCTCGGCGCCCTGCCCTTCCGTGAGTTGCAGTACGGCGTCCACGGCAGCGTCGCCCGTGACGTCAATGGTCTCATCCGCGCCGAGCGCGACGCCCGCGGCGCGCCGGTCCGGGTTCGGTTCGATAACGATGACCCGTTCCGCGCCGAGCCTCCTCAGGTAGAAGTCGTGGAAGAGGCCGGCGCTGCCCTGCCCGATGACGACGGCGGTCTTGCCCGCCATCTCCGGTAGCTTCCGGGCCGCGAAGACTACGGTGCCAAGCTGCTGGGCCATCATCAACTCAGCGAGGGGACGTCCCTCCGGCAGCTCGATGATGAAATGCGGGGAAACAGCCTGGTACTCGGCGAAGTTCCTGGCCTCCCAGATGTTCGGCACGGTGAGAACGAGTGCGCCCTCGCGAAGGCCGGTCTCTCCGGGGTCGACGATGGTGCCGACGCCCTCGTGGCCGGGTTCGCCAGGCTCCATGGGATAGGTATTGCGGGGCCAGCCGTAGTAAACGTAGTGCAGGTCCGTGCCGCAGATGGACGCCATGTGCATCCGTACGAGTGCTTTCTGGCCATCCGTCTCCGGAACGGGGACTTCGTCGCAGACGATGTCCCGAAGGCCTCTGAGGATGGCGGCTTGCATCATGGGCATGGTTGCGGCTCCGTGCGTGCACGCGTGTGCGTGTGCGCGTGTCTTTGCATGGTGGGTTCCCTAGCCTATCAGTCCGCGCACTGGTATGATGAAGCACGCAATGGTCAGCGATCCCGAACTCATCGTCTACACGCGCCCCGATTGCACCTACTCCGACGCCCTGTTGCACGACCTCAGGAAGGACGGGGTAGAGTACAGGCAGATCGACCTGGAGGACCACCCCGAACTGGTCGACGAGTTGGAGCGTCTCACGGGCGGTGAGCGAGTGACCCCGGTGATGGTCGAGGGAGAACTCGTCATCGTGGGGTATCATGGGATTGGTTGAACGTTCTGACCGCCCCGGTGGAGCCGGGGCAAGCTACCGCGGCCCGGTGGTGTAGCCTGGTTTAACACACCGCCCTGTCAAGGCGGAGATCGCCGGTTCAAATCCGGTCCGGGTCGCCAGCAGCGGCAGCGAAGAAGCCCCCGTGCGGAGGACCGCACGGGGGCTTTACTTCGTTCGAGACAGCGTGTTCAGCATGGGCGGCCCACGCCACCCCCTGTACCCTCACCGCGCGCAAAAGCCCGTTCGCGCGCTGTAGCACGTTGCCTTCTCCCTGTAGGGACGCCTGCGTAAGGCCAGTGCGGCAACTCCCGTCATTCCCGCACCGGCGGGAATCCAGAGTGCGCGGGCAGCGCACACGGGTGAGGAGCGGGGTTGCCCTGTGGTTTTACGCAAGGGTCTCCCTGCCGGGAGAGGGACCCCGACGCCCGCAGGCTATTGGCTGGGGTCCTTCACCTTGCGGAGGTAGGGCTTCACCGTCTCCCATCCGTCCGGGAAGAGCTCCTTGGCAGCTTCGTTGTCGACGGCGGGCAGGATGATGACGTCGTCGCCCTTGTTCCAGTTCGCCGGGGTGGCAACCTTGTGGCCCGCAGTGAGCTGGCAGGAGTCCAGGACGCGCAGCAACTCGTCGAAGTTGCGCCCCGTGCTCATCGGGTAGGTGAGGTTCATCTTGATCTTCTTGTCAGGGCCGACGAGGAAGACGGTGCGCACGGTCTGGTTCGTGGCCGCGGTACGACTCTCCGAGGGCTCCTCCTCCGCGGGAAGCATGTCGTACAGCTTGGCGACGTTGAGCTGGTCGTCGGCGATGATGGGGAAGTTGAGGGCGGTCCCGCCGATCTCCTCGATGTCAGCGGCCCAGCGCTGGTGGTCTTCGACCTTGTCTACGCTGAGGCCGATGACCTTGCAGTTTCGCCTGGCGAACTCGTCGTTGAGGCTGGCGACGTAGCCGAGTTCGGTAGCGCAGACGGGAGTGAAGTCCTTGGGATGGGAGAAAAGCACGGCCCAGCCGTCGCCCACCCATTCGTGGAAGTTGACGGTGCCGTCGCTGGTGTCGGCGGTGAAGTCGGGGGCGGTGTCGTTGATGCGTAGCGCCATGATGTGCATCTCCTTCTGCGCGCTTGATCTGGCTCCCGCGGTAGGACTCGAACCTACGACCAATCGGTTAACAGCCGACCGCTCTACCAACTGAGCTACGCGGGAACACGCGCGCTACTCCAGCGCGGCGTTATTGTAGCGCGAGAACCATTGTAGCAAACGCTGGAGGGCGCAAGGCAGGAGAGGCCGCTCCACACCCCTGAGATACGAGCTGCGTGTGCTATAGTAGTGAGCGTCGCGCCGCCGTTAGCGGCAGCGTGCGCATCCGTGGGGATATAGCTCAACTGGGAGAGCGCCGCGTTCGCAATGCGGAGGTTGGGGGTTCGAGTCCCCCTATCTCCACCAGCCCCACACGTCAACCAGCCGGACCAGCCTGAGCCTGCTGTCGCGCCGTCCACAGCGGTGGAATAGGCGAATTCCACAGGAACCGCCGGACTGCGTTCCCACGGTGCTCAGCCGCACCGACGGCAGGTTACTGTTCCGGCAGCTCAGCGACGTCGGCGGCGAAGACCATCTCCGGATCGTCGCTGGAACCGGCGGGGCGCACGAACAGCCACTGTCCATCCCGCGGGTTCTCCACGATCTCCACCTCTGCCCCACCCTTCAGGATCAGACGGGTGCCGAGCGGGAGGTCCTGGAGCATGATCTCCGCTCCTCTCGTTCGACGGAACTGCTTCGACGGTTCGCTTTGCGTCATGGCCGCTCGTTCTCCAACAGGTCGTTACTTCGCAGAGCGCCCTAGAAGAAGAAAGTGATGTTCTTCGCCAACAGGACGTTCTGGTCCAGGATGATGGTCCGCTTGGCTATCTTCCAGCCCGTGACGCTGTCGCGCCGCAGGATGTCCTCCCGCTTGCCGGCGAAGAGGTCCACCTCGTCCTCCATCCGGTTGCGATAGACGATGAAGCGGCTGCGCACCTTGACCTCGTCGCCCTCCGGATCGTAGACCTGCACGTTGGAGACGACGTGGCGCACGCGGGAGAGCGGCTCCTCGCACCAGTGGATACCGGTGTTGATCTGCCGTACGCGCCCGATGAGCACGCGCTTCCCCTCGTCGATCCAGGATATCTCGGAGTCAGCACTGGTGTTCTCCCGGTACTGCTCGCCGAACCTCACGTTCCGCCTGATGGGCATGTGATAGTGGATGTCGTCCGCGATGTACTCGAGCCACTCGTCGTAGCGCCGCTCGTCCAGCAGCTCGGCCTCCATCGAAAGGAACTCCTCGATGTCCCGCTGAAGCATGAGGCGCTCCAACATCTGCCGCATGGTCTCGACGGTCATGTCAGTCGTCATGTCGGTCTCCCCGGGTGAAGATGCCCGCGCTCGCTATTTCCCCTTGGTGTTCGGGTAGAGGTCGTTCCAGCTGCCGGCCTCCATGAAGGCGAGCCACCGCGCGAGGCGGGAGCGCTGGTTCTCTTCGGCGATATCGAAGTTCAGCGTCATCCCGGGAACGCGGTCGTCGCCGTGGTTGTGGCCGAGCCCCGCCTTGAAGGGATACGGCAAACGCCGGGCCATCATGCCGCTGCTCGCTTCCGACGCGTAGTTCCAGTTCTCCATGTCGTCGGACTCGGTGAGCCCGGCCGGGCCGCAGTAGCGCATCATGTAGCGGCGCTGAGCGTCCCGCACCGCTTGGGGCGCATTCCTGTCCACCTGGTAGAGACGCCAACTCTCAGTCGCCCCCACGCCATGCGGGTGCCAGTGCAGGATGCGCTGCTCCTGGATGTTCACGTTGGGGAAGATCAGGGCGCCGCCGCCGTGGAGGAATTGGCCCTCGTATTTCTTCGCCTTCTTCTCCCTCGCCTGACGGTAGTACTCGTCAACTTCAGGGGGCTCGGTCTGCCAAGTGTCGACGTAGGGCGCGACGCCGGGCTGTTCGTAGATATCGTTGTGCCCCCCGTGCCCCAATTCGCGGATCGACATCTCGTAGGCAGTGGAAGGGAACCGGGCCCGCATCGGGTGCCTGTCGCCCTCGTTGCGGTCGCCCTGCGGCCCGATGGCGGCGACGTTGATCGACCGGTGGGTCGTGACACCGTGCATGCGGTCGCCGTCGAAGCTGAACGCCGGGAACTTCCAGTTGCAGGGAAGACGCCAGCGCTGCACGGGTTGGAAGAGCTCCACGCCGTTGTCGATGCCGTCCATGCTCTCGAAACACCGGCGAACGCCGTCGGCGTACGCGCCCAGGTAGTCTTCGAAGGAGGGCGCATCGCGGTCCCAGGTTGCCCAGATGGAACCGTAGAAGTTGCAGAGATGGGCTACCTCGTGGAGTCCGAACTCACTCTTGTCCAACTCCTCGTGGAAGGCGGCCTTGAAGTGCGGCACGCCCACCAACTTCCCGTCGGTGTCGTAGCTCCAGCCGTGAAAGGGGCATGTGAAGAGGCGCGTGTTGCCGTCATCGTAGCGGCAGACCTTCATGCCGCGGTGCCTGCACGTGTTGAGGAACACGTGGAGCGCACCCTTATGGTCGCGGACCAGGATCACCGACTCCTCGCCCATCCGGGACTTGAAGAAGTCGCCGGGGTTGGGGACCAGCGATTCGTGCCCGATGAAGAGCCAGGCGCGGCCGTAGACCTGCTCCAACTCCTGCTTGTAGATCTCCTCGTTGACGTAGATCTCGCGGCTGATCAAGCCCTGATCGAGGTCGACGAGGCTGCGCAGGGACCGGTCACCAAGCGACGGAAGGATGTTCACCATGTCTCTCCCCCTATCTTTTTGCTATAGACGCAGATCGCTGAGGGCCGGGGCGAATGAGTTGCTCCACACGCGGCGCCGCTGCCTCCCCGCCGGGCACGGCAAGCCTCAATCTACTCTCTTTTGTCACGCCGGCCAACCCGAAGGCGCCGCCCGTCTCAGTCCGCCCGCAGGCGCTATCATAGCCAGCGTCATCGAGGCTCCGGGAGGCGGGAATGCCGTACGAGGCAGGCGACAGGGTGCTGATAAACATGCGCGACCTCAGCCCTGAGCTGATCCCTGCGTTGCCGTGGTCGGCGCTTGCTGGAACGGTGGTTGAGAACCCGTTTCCCGGTCTGTACAACGTCAGGCTCGATACACCCATAGACGGCCACGAGACACTGATGGACCTCGGCGAAGACCGACTGATGCCGCATCCGGACGTCGAGGGCGACCCTCCCCTCTGAGAGAGACGACGGAGGCAGGCCAACCTCAGCCCCGATGCGCCAGTGGACCGAAGGTGCGGGAGGAGAGTCCATGGAATATCCCGTCTCACGGGCGATAGTCCAACGGATCTGCGACGAGCGCGACGAACTCGTGCCCTACCTCTCCCGGCTCATCGACAACATGGAGCGCCACGGCGGTCTCTACCAGGCCGCGCTCACGGAAGTCGTTCCTCTCGACGTGATCGAGGAGCTCGCGGAATGGCTTCGAGGCCACATGCGACAGGTACGGGGCGCGCCCGCGGTTCCGGGTGGCGAGTCGCAGGAGCTGCAAGCCGGGCTCGAGGAGCTGGAGCGTCTGTTTCCGGAGTACGTCGAGGAACTGCTGCGGTGACCTGACCCTGCTAGGATGCCCGGCGTCATGGACGCGCTGACCGAGCATCTCAGTTCCTATGTCGCCGGGCTGGCTTACGACGACATCCCGCCGGACGCCGTGCACGGGATGAAGGTCCGCCTGGTCGACACGATCGGGTGCGCGGCAGGAGGGCAGGACGGGGAGCCGGTGGCGGTTGCGCGGGCGCTGGCGCGGGAGGCGGCGGGCGCGACTCCGGGCCGGGTGTGGTTCACCGGCGAACGCACGACCCCTGAACTCGCCGCGTTCGCCAACGAGCTGATGGTCCGCTATCTCGACTTCAACGACACGTACTTCGCGTTGGACGGCGGGCATCCGAGCGACACCATCGCGGCGACGCTGACTTTGTCGGATGCGCTCGGGTTGAGCGGGCAGGACGCGCTCGTCGCCATGGTCGCGGCGTACGAGGTGTTCTGCGGGCTGGGCGAGGTGCAGAGGCCCTCGACGAAGTTCATAGACCATTCGCTGCACGTCGCCATCGGGTCGGCGGCGGGAGCGTCGAAGGTGCTGGGGCTGGACGCGCAACGCACGGCCCACGCCATCTCCATCGCACTCACCTCGAACCTCGGCCTGCGGACCGCTCGCGATGGGAAGCTGTCCATGTGGAAGGCGGGTTCAGCCGCCAACTCCGCGCAGGCCGGGGTGTTTGCCGCGAGGCTGGCGGAGCGGGGGATGACCGGCCCGGACGAACCCTTCTACGCCGATAGCGGACTCGCGGGGATGCTCGGCGCGCGGACGCCGCTGCCGGCGCTCGGCGGAGCGTCGCACCGGTTCCACACGAGCCTGAGCAGCATCAAGGCGTTCCCCGCGCAGTTCAACGCGCAGGCGGCCATCTGGGCGGCGCTCGGGCTGAGGGAGCGGCTGGATGGCGCACTGCCGGACAGCATCTCCGTGTCCACCTACCGCCAGGCGGTCACGAGTTCCGCAGACCCTGAGAAGTGGCGCGTGCACGACCGGGAGACTGCCGACCACTCCGTCCCGTACCTCATCGCGGTGGCGCTCCTCGACGGCGAGGTCACCGTGCGGCAGTTCACGGACGACCGCATCGCCGACCCCGCCGTCCACGAGCTGATCGCGCGGGTGGAGGTGGCCGAAGACCCGGCGATGACCGCGCTGTTCCCTGGAGCGCAGGCGGCGCGCATCGAGGCCGCAGCAGGCGGCCGGGCACACGTGGTGGAGATCGAGAACTCGAAGGGAAACGCCGCGAACCCGCTGTCGGACCGGGAGGTCGAGGCCAAGTTCCGCTCGCTTGCGGAAGGCGTGATGCCCCGAGAGCAGGCAGATTCGCTCCTGTCACGGTTGTGGACGTTCGAAGACGAGCCCTCGGGATCCGGCGTCGTTGACGCCATGTCTCTCAACCGGGAATCGTAGGTGCGTGCCCCGCAGCGGGGGGCGTCTACGGTTCGTCCGGGTCCGCGTGCTGCACCTTGCCGAGGAACACTTCCGCAAGGATGTTGGTCTCGCGCACCGACGCCGGAGTGCCCTCGAACACGACGCGTCCCGTGTCCAGCACGTAGGCACGGTCGACGATGTCCAGAACACCCTTGATGTTGTGCTCCACGACCATGATCGTCGTGCCGAGCCGCTCGCTGATGAGCGCGACCGTCTGGAAGACCTCTTTAACGATGTTGGGGGCCAGCCCGAGGGTGGGCTCATCCAGTAGCAGCATCTCCGGGCTGGCCATGAGGCCACGTCCCAGGGCCAGCATCTGCTGCTGTCCGCCGGACATCTGGCTCGCCAGGTCACGCCGCTTCTGATACAGCACGGGGAAGAGGTCCATGACCGAGTCCATGCGCCGACGCACCTCAGGCCGGTCTTTGAGGTAGGGACACCCCATCTCCAGGTTCTCCTCGATGGTGAGATGCGTGAACAGCCGCCTCCCCTGGGGGACGAAGGCGATGCCGTGTTTCACGATCTCGTGCGTGGCCGACATCAGCCGTTCCCCGCGCCAGTAAACCTGGCCGGCAACAACGGGGGCCAACCCCATGATCCCCTTCAGCACTGTCGACTTCCCTGCCCCGTTCGGGCCCATCACCGCCACCACCTCTCCCTTCCGAACGCCCAGCGAAGCGCTCTCGAGAGCGCTGACCGCCCCGTATCGGACGGAGACGTCCACCATCTCCAGGATGAACGAGCCGTCGGACGGCTCGCCGTCCGCTCGCGCTACGCTCTGTTGTCGGTCGTGTGCTTCCACGTCCTCACCGCTCTCCGGTCATCCGATCGCTAGACCCCCAGGTACGCCTCGATCACTTCGGAGCGTGCCAGTACGTCTTCAGCATCGCCTTCGGTTAGCAGCCTGCCGCTGTCCATCACGATCAAGTGGTCTGACAGCTCCCGCACGATCTCCATGTTGTGCGAGATGAACAGGATGGTCCTGCCCTCGCTGCGCATCCGGCGCATGATGTCCTTCGCCCGCTCGAGCATCTGCGGAAACAGCCCGGCGAACGGTTCGTCGAAGAGATACGTGTTGACGTTCAGGGCCATCGCCCGCCCTATCTCCAGCAGTTTGCGCTGGCCGTAGGAGAGGTCCA
>JAPOOH010000527.1 GCA_026713505.1 Chloroflexota bacterium
CGCCAGCTCGCGGTCGTAAATGTCGGTGTTCTTGCCGCTGATCTGCTTGATGTTGATGGAAAACTTGGTTTGCCTGGCCTCGTTGACGACGCTGAAAACGTACTGCGGTAGCTGGTTCAACGTGAGCATCGGTCGATTCTGGCGGTCCTTGATGGCGTAGTCAGGCCATTGCTGCTCGTACAGGAATTCCAGATCTTCGCGGCAGGTGGTGAAGATGTGCTCCCAGTGGCGCATGGCCTCGGCCATTCGATAGCTGCATTCCTCAAGCAACTTCTCGTCGGTGGTGGCGCCCATCTCATCTTCGAGCGTACTGATCGGTGCGTTGCTCGGGAGCGCCTCGTTTGCGAGGACGATATCCTTCCGTTTGCTCAGATTCACCTTGTCGGACTTCATGCTGACATCCACTCGTTGCTGGAGAATTTGCTGGCCCTGGGCCTCACAATCCTGTTCGTGTTCGGACGGTGCCACAGCCGGCGCGCGTCCTGCTCCACCATGAACTCGGCAAGGGACAGAATAACCGCGTCGCCATCGTCGGTCGATCTTCCGAGTCGTTTTCGCAGATCGTCCTTGCTTTCGATCAGGATTTTTCCGCCATGCACATCGTCGTCATACAGCGGGGTACACAGATCGTCGCGCAACCTGTCGTCGGGCGGCAGGCACACGTTCATGTGCCTCTCCGGGTTGAGCAACATGCGCAACAGCCAGTATCCCCAGGCGCGCCAGTTGTACAGTTTCGGCCGGCCAGGAAGCGGGTGCATTCCCGAGGACCTGGCGCCCGGGAAGATGCCCAGGGGGTTGATGCCGGCGCCTTCGAGCGACTCGTAGGCGCCGACGCCCACACCGTTCATATCGACGACGATCCGGGCGCGGTTGAGCGCGACGGACATCGCGAAGGATGCCGCGTCGCGCCCGGTCGGCGTCTCGGATCCCTTCCGCCGCTGAATCTTGTCGAACCATAGACCGTATCGGGGCGCAGCGCATGTGAACGAGCGGATGCCGCCGCGGGCCACGTCGAGGCCGACGGCGCTCATGGTGCGGTTGCGCGCGCCGTCCGGCGTCCACCGCTCCATGGCCTCGTCCACCCACTTGCTCGGTATCGCCTGCTTTGGGTGGTCGGATATGACCTGCTTGAAACTGCCGTACAGCATCTGCGAGCGGAAGGGCTCTTCGAGGGAGTACAGGTTCTGGATGTACTCGGCCGACTGGTAGGTGTTGTCGAGCGCGGTGGCCGGGATAAAGGTGCGCGACCGCGGCGGTATCATCCGCGTGTCCCCGTTCGGGAACTTGATTTCGCGCACGTCGTCCTTGGTCGTTTCTTCGGACAAACCTTCGTCATTGGTGTGGAAAAAGCGCAGCTCGCCCGGCTGCGCCGGATTCGGGTGGCGCTCGTCGATCCACGGCGCGAAGAAGGAGATCACCCACCGGCCCAGGGGCACCTTGCCGGTCGCCTCGTCAACGTTGCCAGGCGGGTTGAACGTGAACACCGCTCGGCAGCGCTGGCCGCGTATCGGTGAGCGGAGCCAGGTCATGAGCCACATCAGCTTGCGCCTGGGGATGTTCGTAACCTCGTCGGCCGCGAGGAAGTCATGGGCGCGTCCCTGCCACTTGGTCTCGTCGCCGGGGTTGCCGAGGCCGCCCCATTCCATCATGTGGCCGGGGCGGTCGCCGAAGTAGAAATACTTGTTCTGGCGGTTGAGTCCGTGCGTCGTGCCGAAAAACTGCACGACGTCATCAATGAGGCCGGACAATTGCGTTGCGTCGTCTCGAAAAATGACCGTTCTGGTGTGCTCGTGTAGCGCAAGCAGGGCGAGCAGGGCGCTCTTGCCGCCGCCGGCGGCGCCGCCATATCCGAGCACGTCGGCTTCGGAGTTGTACGCCCGTTGCTGCGGGCCTTCCATGGGTCCGACCTTCGGCAATCCCTTGACCAGCTCGGATATGTCCGCCTTCTCGATCGAGGACAGACCTTCGAACCATTCCTCCCAGGTTTCCTGGTCGCCCAGGCTGGGCATTGCCTGAAGAATATCGGGCTTGGCCATCAGAGGTAATCGGGGTCCAGGAGTTCTTCGATGTCGTCCTGCGGCGGCGGTTGCGGCATAGGCGCGGACAGGAAGCCGTGGTCTCGCTCGTCGGCGAACGCCTTGTCGTGGTCGATAATCTCGCCTTTTTTCTCCCGCGCAATGGCAAGGCGCTGCGCGGCCAGGAGGCGCTCGAAAATCTCGCCGGCGTCGAGTTTGAGGATAGTAGTGCCGTCTTTCGACGGGCGATATCTGTCGTCGCGCACGGCAAGCATCTTTTCGAGCAGCTTGTTGTCGTACTTGCGCCGATTGTCCCCGGTGAGTTTGCCCTGATGCACGAGGGGCTCGAGTTCGCCGACCACGCCGCGCTTCCACGCAATATCTTCCAGCCGGCCGGCCTGGTGGGCGTCCGACTCGTGGTAGACCTCGGCGATTTCGTGGATTAGCGGATCGTCGCCCGGACGTTTTTCCTCGGAGCGCCCAATCCAGCCTTTGATTTCGGCGAGAGAGATGCCGGCGGCCTGGGCAGCCGCGGTCAGGCTAACGCGCTCGTCGTCTTTCCCGAGCAAGATCCGCTTCGCCTTCTTCCACCGCTTCGGTGTGAATCGGGCCAGCGGATCAAGCATGGTCACATACTGCGTTTGCCGCTACCGCGTCGCGGAGTGATCAGTTTCTGACCTCGAGGTGCGCGAAAACCAGAGGGGCGGCCGGGCTTGTTGTGGCCGTAATTCCCCTTCTTCGCCATCTGGTTAGTCTGGGATGGGTTCTTGATGCTGCCGCCTTTCATCTGGTGTCTCCTGAGCGAGTAGACCAAAGTACTTGGCTCCGTAATAACACAGGAGAGCAGATTCGGCCAAACCTTCGTCTTTTTTTCTTGGCCAGTATAGCTTGGCAGCCTCGGGGAAAATCTCGGTGGCGACCTTGCGTGACAGCTCCTTGCTGGACGTCAATCCCATGTCTTTCTTCCAGGCGCTACCCTGGGGAAACCGGGACTTGGTGAACTTGGCTCGGCATTGCCGGATGGCTTCGATCAAGACACCATAGTTCATGGCGATCATGTACCCGCTGCGCGACCAGTCTGGCTTCTTGTGCATGAAGTGTTGACGCTCCACGACAAGGTACAGATTGTTCGGGTACGGCCTTAGCCGATCAATGTCGTAATCCGGGTAAAAGGCGAACGGGAGAATAGCATCTTGCACGGCTGA
>JAPOOH010000493.1 GCA_026713505.1 Chloroflexota bacterium
GCGGCGGTGACGAGCACGGCGACCGGTGTCGCGGCGGTGCGGACGAAGAGCGGACTGCCGAGCACGGGCGCGGCGAACCACAAGGTGGACGGCAGCCGGACGCAGGCGCCGGCCGCCACCAACAAGGCTCCAACATTCCCAGCCAACGCGCCGGCGTCTCTTTCGGTTGCGGAGAACAACGCGGCCGGCGCGCCGGTGGGCCGAGTGTCGGCGACCGACTCTGACGGCGATGCGCTGACCTACAAGTTGGACAGCGCCTCGGACGCGCTGTTCGACATCGACTCCAGCGGCAACATCACGGTGACGGCGGCCAACGCGCTCGATTACGAGACGAAGGCCGATTACACGGTTACGGTGTCGGTGCATGACGGCAAGGATGGGTTCTGGGACCCGGACACGGCGGTGGATGCGACCCACAGCCTGACGATTGCGGTAACCGATGTTGAGGAGGCCACGGTCGCCAACCGCGCGCCGACCTTCCCGGCGACCGCGCCTTCGACGCTGGAGGTGGCGGAGAACAACGCGGCCGGCGCACTGGTAGGGACGGTGGCGGCGACCGACCCGGACGGGGATGCGCTGACTTATGCGCTGGACAGCGCCTCGGACGCGGTGTTCGACATCGATTCCAGCGGTGCCATCACGGTGACGGCGGCCAACGCGCTCGATGACGAGACGAAGGCCAGCTACGAGGTGACGGTGTCGGTGCATGACGGCAAGGATGCGGCGGGCGCGGCGGGTGCAACGGGGGGCGCGACGCACAGCGCGACCATCACAGTGACGGATGTCCCCGCGGTGCAGGAAACTCCGGAACCAGTAGCAGCGCGGTTCCTCGCTGGGAGGGGGCGCAACACGTTGACGTCGATCGAGTTCTGGTGGCGGCTTCCGGTCCAACCCGCCGGCGTGACCGTGAGCGCGGTGGAGGTACAGGTCTTGCCGAGCAGCGTCGTCGGTCGCTCGTGGAGAACGGTGGCGTCGCTCGCGCCGGTCGCAGACGGGGGGCGGATGTCGCATACGGTGATCGGCCTGAACCCCGGGGAGTGGTTCTCCGTCCGCATCCGGCTTATCACGAACAGTGGGAACGCGGATTTGGAGAGTCACGCCATCCTCAAGTATGGGCTTCCGAAACCGGTCGCCGACTTGTCGGTGTCGAACGTGACGCGGACGACGGTCGACCTTTCTTGGACGCTGCCGCGGCAAATGCCGGCATCGCCCCCCGTGAGGGAGTTGAGGGTGCAGCAGAGAGGTGCCAACGGCGACTGGACCACCGTGGCAACATTACCGGACGATTCGGGCGACCCGGTCGACCGGCCCCCCCCCACCGACGTCATACACTGTGACCGGACTGACTGCCGGCACGTCCTACACCTTCCGCATACACCTCGTCTCGTTATATGGGAACGCGGACTCGGAGACGGTGTCGACGACCACGCTGGGGGGAAGTCTGAACCCGGTGGGGGGCCTGACGGCCTCGAATTCGACCGCTACGACGATTGACCTAGCGTGGGCGCTTCCCACCCAGCCCGCTGGCGTGACGGTGACCGGGCTGGAGGTGCAACAGCAGTCCGACAACGCGTGGACCACGGTGGCGTCGCTCGGCGCCGACGCGACCTCGCACACGGTGACCGACCTGACCGAGGGTACGACCTACACGTTTCGGATCCGGCTCGCCGCCAACAACGGGACCGCGGATTCCGAGACCGTATCGGAGACAGCGCTGGCATCTCCGAAACCCGCCACCGACCTTGCGGCATCGAATCCGTCCCGGACCGGGATCGATCTCTCGTGGACGCTTCCGGCGCAGAGCCTCGGCGTGACCGTGAGCGCTGTTGAGGTCCAGTACAGGTACGCGACGTCAAAGGGACTTGGTTACAATGATTGGGCGTGGGGAACCTTAGTGACCCTCGCCGCCGACGCCACGTCGCACACGGTGACGCAGGTGACGCCGGGCACGAACTACGCCTTCCGCATCCGGCTCGCCACGAACAATGGCCACGCGGATTCTGAATCCGTGGCGGCAGCGGCGCTCGAGCCTCCGAAGCCTGCCACGGGTCTCTCGATTTCGAACGTGACCGGGACGACAGTGGATCTGTCCTGGACGTTTCCGGCCCAGCCCGAGGGCGTGGTCGTGACCGCCGTGGAAGTTCACTCGGGGGGACTAATCAAGCCGGGCGACGAGAGTGTCCCGGACTTCAAAGCATATGGGCAGGTAGAACTCGCTGGGGACGCGACCTCGATCGCGTTGCCGGTGCTTCACGGGGGCTTTACTCATCGCTTCCGCGTCCGGCTTGTCACCAACA
>JAPOOH010000582.1 GCA_026713505.1 Chloroflexota bacterium
CCCAAATCGGCTTCCCGCAACATCCGGCGCGCGGCCAAAGCGGCCCGCATCCCCTCTTGCCTCCTGGCGGCCCTCGTAGCTCTCTCCCACGGCTGCGAGGAAGCGGCGCCCATCGTCGTTCCGCCTCCGCTGCCGGATCCGCGGGGCCCCTGGCTCGAGGCAAATGTCCATCCCATCGCCGGTTCCCATCTCTCGCTTCCCCATGGCGACATCGAGTTCCTCAGGGAAATCGTGGGAGACGCCCGAATCGTCTCCCTGGGGGAAGGCACGCACGGAACCCGGGATTTCTTCGAGATGAAGGCTCGGATCCTCCGTTTCCTCGTCGAAGAAATGGGTTTCAACACTTTTGCGATCGAGGCGACCTGGCCCGAGTCGCGGCGACTCGACCACTACGTGCGTACCGGCGAAGGCGATCCCCGAGTCTTCCTGTCGGCGCTCTATTTCTGGACCTGGAACACCGCCTCCGTGCTGGAGATGATCGAATGGATGCGGGAGCACAACGAGGCTGGCGGCGGCATCGGATTCCACGGATTCGACATGCAGTTCCCCGGGATGGCGCTTCACAACGTCCGCGAGTACGTCCGCGAGGTCGATCCCGAAAGTGCGGAGCCGGTGAACGAACAGACCGACTGCCTCGCGCGGCATTCCAACGGCCCTGGCGGCTGGGGCGGATCCAACCGGCCCTACACGGTGCAGACCGCCGGATACTGGGCGGACTGCCGCGCCTCACTCGATGCGGTTCGTGAGCTGCTTCTCCAAAACCGCGAGGGATACGAGGCTCTTGCGGGTGAAGAAGCCTTTGCGGTCGCCCTGCAGAGCCTGCGCGTCGCGCTCCAGTACCACCTCCAGGCCACGGGAGAGCAGCACCGGGACGAGTCCATGGCCGAGAACACCGAATGGATCAGCCGGCAGATCGGCCCGGAGGGACGGATGGTGCTCTGGGCTCACAACAACCACGTGGCCACTCGGCGGCGCAGCCAGGGCCTCTATCTGCGGGAGACCTTCGGTGACGACATGGTTGTCGTGGGTTTCAGCCACGAGACCGGTCATTTCTCCGGGGTGGACCTGCGTCCCGGCGCCGGGTTCGGTTACGGCCCGCATGCTCTGGAGCCTCCCGTTTCGGGCTCTTTCGAGAGGGTTTTCGCGGAAGCCGATTTGCCGGGGTTTCTTCTTGACTTGCGCGATCGCGACTTCAACTCCGAGGAAACCCGTTGGCTCGGTGAATCCCGTCTGTTTCGTTCGATCGGCTGCTGCCTCTCCCCCGACTACGGCACCTGGTTCAACACGCCGCTGGCGGACTGGTACGACGTCATCATCCACTTCAAGCAGACCCGGCCCACCACGATCCTGCCGTTCCGCTATCCGGAGAGCTGGTAAGGCGCAACCCGAAAGAAAGATCTGTAGCGGACCGCGTCCTTCTGAGTGGGCCCTTCGGGGCCAGCCTCAGCGCGGCAGGTACTTCTTCGGATACATCGCCACCACCGTGTAGTGGGGGTCCACCACGTTCCCGATGCGGGCCTTGCCGACCTGCGATAGAAGCTGCAGCGCCTCCCAGCGATCGAGGCCGTAGTCCTCTTCGAGCCAGAAGATGATCTCGGTGTGGGCGA
>JAPOOH010000112.1 GCA_026713505.1 Chloroflexota bacterium
GGGTGGGGAGCCCCGGCCCCCCCTCCGGCGGTGCCCCCCCCGCCGCCCCCGCGGCGGCCGCCCCCGCCGCGCTCCTCGCGCTCGACGCAACGCTCCACACCACCGGCGGCCCGAGCCGCCGCTCGATACAGGCGCGACGCTTCTTCGTCGACGCCTACGAGACCGCGCTCGGCCCGACGGAGGTGTTGACGGAGATACGCATCCCGAAGCAGCCCGCGCGCACGGGCTCGACGTACCTGAAGTTCGCGAACAAGGCGTCGCGGTTCGCCATCGTGGGCGTCGCAGCAGCCGTCACGGTCGACCGCCGGGGGGTCTGCACACGGGCACGCATCGCCGTGACGGGTGCAGGGCCGCGTGCCGTGCGCGCTGCGGCCAGCGAGCGCCACCTCACGGGGCGGGAGATCTCGGCGGATGCCATCGCGGCAGCGGCTGCTCGGGCGTCGCGCGGCATGGAGTTCATCGAGGACATCCACGGCTCCGAGGAGTACCGCGAGCACCTCACCGGCGTCATCACCCAGCGCGCGCTCACGGAAGCGGCGCGCCGCGCGGGTGCGTAGGGGCTGAGGCCTAGGCCTTCGCTATCATCCTGCGGGCGTGCTTGATGTCCTCATCCGAAACGGGGCGCAGGTGGTCGTGGGGCACAGGTACAACCGCCACCGTCTTGCCGGTGGAGGTCATGAACTCCACCGTGAATTCCTTCCCATCCGCAGCAACGGAAACGATGGCACCGACATCTCCAGCTTCCAGCCCATCTTCGGGAACGTCGGCGGTCAGCGCGACTATGTCATGCTCCTTCAACACTTCGTCTCCTAAGCGGGATACGCCGTGACCAACCTCGGACTCGGATCGTTGTTCCGCACTTCCCACACAGTCCGCACGGTGGGGTTACGCCCATCAGGTGAATTCAGGATACCGTCTACCACGTAGTTCATACCAGAGGAAGTCCGCCTGTTGCCGACGACCTCGCTCCTTACGGCCTGAATCCGTAGCGCTTCTGCAAGGTCCGTCCCAACGATCCGACGTGAACCCGAACCTCAGGAAGAACCTCGCCTTGTGCTGGCCAGCATCGTGTTCAGCCGCGAGCAGGTAATCCACGACCTTCGCCCGGTCTACGCGCGCCTGCTCCGCGTTCGGAAGCCTCAACCCAGGTTGCCCCACTTGTCCCAGTGCGTTACCTCAGACGAAGGGCGGCGTGTCGTCGGCCCGTAGCGGTGGCCGTCCTGGGGCCAGCCGAGCGGGATCATCGCGGCGGTGACCCAGTCGTCCGGCAACCCGATTGCCTCGCGGATCTGGGGCTCGAAGCCGCGGCGGACGCGGGTCGTGAGCACACTGCCGAGCCCGTAAGCCCGCGCCGCGAGCAGCATGTTCTGGACGGCGGGGTAGATGGAAGCGCCGTGGTGGACGTCCGTGCCCGGATGCCGCGTGACGGCCAGGATCCAGACCGGCACGTCCATGACATGTTGGGCCAGGTAGTCCGCCGAATCGGCTGCGCGCTGCGCGGACGTCGTGGTGGCTTCGCCGTGGTTGGGGCGCGCGGTCGCGGGGTAGTGTTCGGCGACGATGCGCTTGGTCGCCTCGTCCTTGATGACGACGAACCCCCACTGCTGGGAGTTGCCGCCGTTGGGCGCGCGGATGCCAGCCTCGATCACCTTCCGCACCAGGTCGTCCGGCACGGGGTCTGTCTTCAGGTAGCGCAGCGCCCGCTGCGTGTACATCGCCTCGAACAGTCCAATGTCCTCACTCATTCGCCGCTCCTCGTTCGTGTCTATGGAGTTGGAGTAACCCGGGCATTCTATACGTCGCCGGATGGCCTCAAAGCTCAAAGATGGGCATTATCTCCCAATGCGTCCATACCCCGGTGTCGTTGTTGCACGGAGGCGGAGGGTTGCGGCGGGCATAGTCCTGCGCTTCCTTCAGTGTCCCGTAGGACTCGAGCCAGGACTCTCTTCCGTGCCTCTCGCAGGAGGCTATCAGCTGGTATCTGCTGGGTTCTCCGAACTCCCCGGTCATATTCCCTCTCTCCTCCTTCGATCTACCCTTCTCTTTCTTCGCTCCTGCTGTGTAGCATTGTATAGTTCCCTGGACCTACCATCGCGGAGTCCGTCCCGATACTGAAGACCACGGAGGAACTCGATGCTGACGAGCGACATGAACGACCGGCTGACGCAGGTGGGGCCGGGCACGCCGATGGGCGAGCTGATGCGCCGCTACTGGCACCCCATCGCCGCGAGCCTGGAACTGAACGAGGAGAACCCCACGAAGGAGGTCCGCCTCCTCGGTGAGGACCTTGTCCTCTACCGCGATGCCAGCGGCACCGTCGGCTGCATCGAGCCGTCGTGCGCACACCGCAAGGCGAACCTCTCCTACGGCATCCCGGAAGAGAATGGGATCCGGTGCGCCTACCACGGCTGGATATTCAACGAGACGGGGCAGTGCATGGACCAGCCGTCCGAGCCTGAGGGGTCGAAGTTCAAGGAGAAGGTGCGCATCAAGGCGTACCCGGTGGAGGAGAAGGGCGGCGTCATCCACATCTACATGGGCCCGTCGCCTGTCCCCGTGCTGCCGAACTGGGACCTGTACCAGTGGGAGGGCGTGGAGCGCTCCACCTACGCGGTGATGCTGCCGTGCAACTGGCTGCAGTGCCACGAGAACTCGCTGGACCCGGTGCACTTCCAATGGCTGCACCGCTACTACGGCATGTGGCGCGCGTCCAAGATCATGGGAGATGAGCGCTACGACGAGTTCGACCGCATCTCCGCGGCGCGCGGCAGGGCTCACGTCAAGATCGGGTTCGACCGGTTCCGGTACGGCATCATCAAGCGCCGGATGCTGGAGGGCGAGGACGAGCAGAGCGAATGGTGGCGCATCGGCCACCCCATCCTCTTCCCGTACACGCTGCGCGTCGGCCAGGGGACGTGGTTCGAGTTCCAGCACCGCGTGCCGGTCGACGACACGCACACGCTGCACTTCGGCTACACGATCCGCACGCCGGAGCCCGGCGAGGTCATCGAGCCGACGCCTATGACGCACGAGAACCGGCCCGCCTTCTTCGACAACGGCCGCATCAAGGACGACTGGGTCGTTGGGCAGGACCAGCTCGCGTGGATCATCCAGGGGCCGCGGATGGACCGCAGCACCGAGGCCCTGGGGATCACGGACATCGGCCTCATCATGTTCCGCAACATGCTGAACGAGCAGATCAAGGTGGTGGAAGACGGCGGCGACCCGGTGAACGTCCACCGCACCGAGAAGGACATCATCGAGTTGCCGACGGAATTCGCTTGGTTCCCCGGCTACGACCGCACCGGAGGTCCGTTCGCGGACCTGCAGCCGCAACCTGTCGAACTGGAGCGGAGCCTGGAGTAGGCCGACCGTACCCCGGCCCTCTCCCACTCTCGAAAGTGAAGGGACCGGACCCCGGTGGGGTTCCTGCCTCCGCAGGACTGCCCCGGGCCTTGTCGGGCCGTGTAAGGGAATCAAAATGGGGGCGACAGGCCACGCTCGCCCCGTACTTGCCAGCCGCGTAACGCAGTAGACGACGGGACGCGCCCCACCCTTCCACTCCGCCCCGTGTGGCCTGCCCGGCCACTCTGGATTCCCGCTGGTGCGGGAACGACGGGACAGCTTGTTCCTTGCAGCGGCAGGCTGGTTTCGCCGGAGCGCAGGGGCTGCGAGGTTCCTGCCTGCGCAGGAACGACGGGGGAAAGGCGGGTTGCGCA
>JAPOOH010000564.1 GCA_026713505.1 Chloroflexota bacterium
AAGCGATGGCGTTTAGATGCAGACATAATCGCTTTATTTAAACTTTCTTCATCGGTGATTTCAATAGCAGGGTCACGATTTGCCTTCTTAGCCATTAAGCCAATAGCGATTGCCATCTCTTCTTCCATATGGTCAATCTCAATTTGCTCCATATAGTCGGCTAACATGGAAGAAGTAAGCGTCCGTTCAACTGCCAATTCCTGTGAATACTCCAGACCAGTTGCCTTTTTACGCAGTTTCACTGGGTCTTCTGCATAATCAAGGCGGTTGAAGTTAACACTTGCATACTCGCCACGTAATCTATTCAAGGAATCTGCGGGTGCAGTTTTGGACTCAATGACACGCGGGCTGGACTGGGTAGCAATACGAACATCTGCAAACACGGCTTCGAAGCTTGGGAACTCCATGCGCTCGATCATGTTAATGATGTTCTGCCAAGGTGTTGCATAACTTCCAGCACCATAACTGGCTGCAGAACCGGCTGCGTTTTCAATGACTTTTTCAAACAACTTTTTAGTCTGCTGAATCTTCTTACGTTGCCCGACCAAAAAGCGTTTGTGTTGGTTAATAATACGGCTTTGGTAGACCATTTGAACGTGAACAGGGTGATTCTCAATAACTTCGCCAACAGGTGTGGAAGTAACACCGAAATCATCGAGGTCTTCTACAAAGACGCCATGTTTCATGAGAAACTGGTCTGCACAAAACTTATGTTCGCCTTGTGGTGCTATTGGGGCCAAAACCTGCATCTGCTCTACCAAGCCCCGGCCTGACTTACGAGCCATTTCGACGACTTTATTTAAGCCCTTTTCCGACTTAATAAGCTCGAAAAGCTTGTTTCTGTTATACCGTTCAAGGTAATCGACTTCAGGCTCTTCGGTTTCAAGTCCTGTTTGGTCGATAATTGGATTATTCATCTATCTTCTCCTTTCTAAATTAGATTCGACTAAAATTTACGGGCTTTGACTCTCTTATTGCCGTCTTCGTCTGTAAACCCGCCTTCAATAAGTATACCAATTCCTGCACCATTGGCGATTTTACCTAAACCGTCATCACCACTTCCAATGACCCTGTCACCGTTGTGACCACCCTCGTAAGTATAAGACGCCTGCATTTGTGGATACAAAACACCTTCAACATAAACAGTGCAGGTCCCTTGATCTTCTTCTACATCGGCAAGTTCACCCCAAGGTGGTGCGTTATCGGCATCAGTGGCCTTTACTATCGGGATATCATATTGACCACGTGCTTCGGTGCCCATCATGACCAAAATACCTTTATTTGCCAGTGCTTTAGTAATACCAGCACCTATTTTACAAGTGACCGGTGCGCTATTTCTCGGAGTCTGAGACATTATTCATCCCTCCATAATTAGGCGCCCGTTGGAATACGGACTTTGCCTGTATCTTTATCTTCAGTTGATTTTAATTCAAGGTAATCAGACGCAGTATTAATGGCTTCATAAGTGCTTTGATTGTTGATAGCAGACTGTCGAATCTTGGCAACACTTG
Source organism: Chloroflexota bacterium (assembly GCA_026713505.1). Lineage (GTDB taxonomy): Bacteria > Chloroflexota > Dehalococcoidia > Lucifugimonadales > Australimonadaceae > Bin16. The sequence continues at coordinate 1,512 of JAPOOH010000564.1, forward strand.
CTTCGCCTTCTAACGACTCTTTATACTGTTCAAGTCTGGTATCGTCATCTCTGCACGCAAGGACCTTTTTCTTGTTCTTGACAGCTTGCTCAATCCAATACTCACGTTCAGCCTTTACGATATTCTGAAGTTCTTCAACTTTATCTTGACTGGCGTTACCGTTTTCAACTTCAGTCTTCATCGTTGCCAGTGCTTCGGCGACTGTGTTATACTCTTCTTCAGTCTTCATATTCTCAATAGTTTCGGCCTGTTCCTTAATCTTATCCGAACACTGCTTGACAATAGTGATCAAAGCACTTGCATCCATTGTATTGATATCTGGAGATTCCAGTTGCTGTAAAAGTTCGTTACTCATTTCTACCCCCTTGTCTTTCAAACCATCCACGGGTATTTGTGTGGAGGCTGGCTTTAGGTTAATTGATTGACTAAATAATCCATAATCCCAATTATTCATCTGTGCTACTGTTTTGGCTAAATGTGCATCCTTGCCGATCTTTTCTTGAAGTGCTTGGGCAATTGTGCCGGTAACTTCAACACCTGGGTCTGCACCATTAGTTACGATACTCAATTCCAATACATCTACAATAGAACGAAGTTCTGCTGTTACGATAAGTGGCTCATCATTTTCGTAATAACGACCACCTAACAAATGGTCATTATCATCATACCAAACATACCCATACCAGGACGACATTATGCTTCCGCATACATCACATACAATACCGTCTTCTGCAGGCTGATATGTAGGTGATAAATCACCGCCTGTATTCTTCATAATACGGATAATGTCGTCAGAGTTAGCAGATTCTATACCTGGCACAAGTCCGAACGCTACTTCTACTTGACCATCAGACATTTGTGCTTTGACAACTTTACCAATCCTATTTGAATAAGAACGCCAATGATCGGTGTAGACGCCTATATTACCTTGATTGAAAAAGTCGACGAATTGTTGTAAAACGCCTTCTGTTGCACGTAAGGAATGACTATTAAGTTGATCTGTAATAGCAATACCATTAAACATTTCTAGATTATTGTAATCGGCTTCTGGAACACCTGACAAATCTATTTGCTGTTCAATAGTCGGGTTTACTTTCAAAAAGTTCGGTTGATATATTTTAGGCATCTTCTTCACCTCCTTCATCTGTTGGCTGTGGTTGCGGTGGTGCTTGTGGCTGTGGCATATCTGGTATCTCCTCACCATGCAGTTCAGTAAAGTCGAATGTGTCGGTTGTCAACATACGAACGCCTTGCTCTTGTGAAATAAGGCCTGCCTTTATTGCTTTATCAAATACTTCAATCTTTACTGATGCAATTTCTGCCCGTATCTTTTGGATTTCAGTATCGTCATATTGTGCTTCAAAGCCACATTCTTCGTCTATACCTAAAAACACACGAATTGGAACCAACGCTTCTGTCATCACTTCATTGAAGTCTAACACACCTTGCTCTAAACGCCTACCAAACATTAACATAGAACTGGTAGAATCACTTTGGTTTAACGACATTGATCGACGTTGACCACCTAACATAAAGCCTGGCACACCGGAAGAACGTAATATTTCAGGTTCCTGTAAGTCCAAGATAGGCTCGATACCGTCC
>JAPOOH010000544.1 GCA_026713505.1 Chloroflexota bacterium
CATTCAGGGGTGAGGAGTCTCTGGATCTTGACAACAGCGAATCCGCGGGCTTTGGTGACGACGAGCTTCTGGACTAGGAACAGCCCGGGGCCAATCCAAGACCTAAACGGCCTGCTCCACTGTTGTCCGTGACCTCCAGTCTTTGGGGCTTATTGCATTAGGCGGGCGGGGCTTTCCAACGCCCCGTCCAACCACCGGATTGCGATTGGACGGGACGCCGGCCAGGAGAACGGCGCGGGCGTTGGAAAGCCCCGCCTCTCCCACCAACTGAGGGTGGGAGGGCGGAGGAAAGAGCATTGTTGGTGTGGGGTGGTCAGGCAATAGCCATGGCAGAAGCGGCCTCGACGGCTGCTTCTTTGGACTCATAGGGCCCATGACACCACGGCGGCATGTGCTCATCAGCGAAAGCCCAACCGCGCCGTGATGTGTCAAAGATCAACCAGTCGTCGTTGAACCGTGATTTTTTGACACGGTAGCGCGAGTTGACTAGCGTGATGTCACGGTTTCCTTCGCTGATGTCTTTGACTTCTGCGGCGACAGCCAACTCAGCTCTCGCCGAATCCGACGGCCAGCACGTCGTCGGGCACGGCATTCAGAGCGTCGCACCAGAGGAAGAAGTTCTTGATGGACGGCGTGTTCTTGCCGCCTTCCCACTTCGCGATGGTGTTGGGATTCACGCCCGTGAGTCGTGCGACGTCAGCTCGCGAGTACTTGAGCTCCTTGCGACGCTGCGTCATGAGCTCGATGGTTCGCGTGCAGTCGTTTTCCGCGATGGTCTTGCGGGTGTCGATGTTTTTGTCGAAGTTACGAGGCACTGTGTGCTTTCTCCTAATGGATTGAAGTAGGGGTTGATGGAAGTATGGGTTGATGAAAGTAGAGGTTGGAAAGTTGGGGTTGGTGTGTTCGCTCAGTTCTGGACCGCTAGGGTCAGAGCGTCAGCGGGCGCTACCGTCAGAGCGTCGCACCACATGATGAAGTTCTTCATGTGAGGAGTCGTTCGTCCTGTTTCCCAGCTCGAGACGACGCTTGTCTCCACGCCGACGTACATTGCGACTGCGGCCTGTGAATAACCGCCTCGCTTGCGAGCCTGCGCCATGACTTGGCCGACTTTTTTGCAGTCTTCGACTGCCATTTCGACGCGGAGTTCGCGCTTCGTGTTGCAGGGGATGCTTTTGACCATGGGGTTCTCCTTGGTTGGTCCGTGGAATTCCTGCTGATGCAGGCGGGAAGGCAATCCCACGTGGGACTGCCCTCCGGTCTGAATCAGTCTTGAATTGGAAACGCTTCAATGAAGCTTGAGACGTACAAGTGTCCACCCACTTCTAAGGCCGCGTGGTTGCCAACCCTAAAAGCGATTGCGAATACGTCGGATGTCTCGACTATTTTTTGAGCTTCCTCGATGCCAAACAAGAAAGCGTAGCCTTTTTCAACCGTGACTGCGAAAGACATCGGGCTGATGACGTCTCGAAGCTTGCCACCGTTGGGCATTTCTGGTGATTGCATGTGGTTCTCCTTGGTCCGTTGTTAGTCTCGGTGGAAACCGCC
>JAPOOH010000565.1 GCA_026713505.1 Chloroflexota bacterium
TGCGCTGGTACCATGTCGGGTCGTCGTACCGGCACTTGGGCAGAGGGCAATCGAGGCAGGAGTCCGAAGCTTCGCATCCCGTGTCCACGTAGTGATAAAATTCCGAGGCGTCTTCCGGCGCAGAAGTTCCCGTCCTGACGAGCCGCGTGTCCGGTTGGGCGGCGAATATAGTGGCCATACCAGTCCCTCAAACGTGTGTTCTAATATTTGAAGCTAATTTAGAACATGTGTCCAGGGAGTGTCAACGGGATTTTCCACTGGTTTTAGGGAAAATGTTCTAATTGTTGGATGATTGCACAAGGAGGACCCAAGAGGGCTGATGATCGAATACGAGACCATGACCTACGAGCGTAAGGACCGCATAGCCTATATCATGTTCAATCGGCCGGACGTGCTGAACGCCGCCAACCACCAGTTCGAAGAGGACCTGCGGGAGGCGCTGCTTGAGTTCGACACCGATGACGAGGCATGGGTGGGCATCATCCACGGAGCGGGGCGGGCATTTTGCGCCGGCGCAGACATCAAGCAACGCTTTGTGGAACTGACGCCGCAGGAGTGCGCTCGCCGCGACCAGGGGCCGAATCCTGAGGGCTACCTGGGTCGCACCGCCAACTGGAAGCCGATGATCGCCGCAGTTCACGGCTATGCCCTGGGCACGGGAATAGTCATTGCCTCGGAATGCGACATGATAGTTGCGTCGGAGGAAGCCAAGTTCGGCATCACGGAAACCAGGCGGGGACTGGCCGGCGGCAGGATCTGGGCTAAGGTCAACGCTTTCATGCCCTCCAAGATCGCCAGCGAAATGGTGATCACCGGCGAGCCCGTGGAGGCCGCTGAACTCTACCGCCTGGGACTGATCAACCGACTGGTGCCCACCGGGTTCCACCTGTCGGCTGCCGAGGCCCTGGCCGAGAAAGTCCTGAAGGCGCCCCCGCTGTCCACTCGCGTGGGAGTGAAGGTCACCCGCCGCCAGTGGGTCCAGGCGGGGGCCGATGCCGACATGCAGACCCTTCCGCTCAGGCTCCACCTGTCAGAGGATTTCAAGGAGGCCAGCCGCTCTTTCGTGGAGAAACGCCCTCCCGAATACAAGGCGCGGTAAATCGGAGGCCACAAAAATCCCCTCCCCCAGCGGGGGAGGGTCAGGGTGGGGGAGAATTTCGCGTAGGGACACCTTCCGGCTATCCCTACGCTTCCACTTCCTGCATGCCGTAGCGAGACTTGCCGATCACCATTCCGTTATCCAGGGCAACAATGGCCCTGAGGTTGTGGAAGAACAGGAACGACCGAAGGTCAATTTCCATATTGACCACGTGGCGCGACAACTCGGGAAGTGTCAGCACCTCCACGCCGTTTATCCAGCAGCTTTCGTATTCGTCCAGTTTCCTGCGGTGCACCCGGGTATCGACCGATACCTCAACAGCGCACCCCGCTCAAGACGAGTGCTGCAACAGGTCAACGGCAACCCTGCCGCCCTTGTTCAGGATGCGGTCCGCCGCCGCTTGGCTCATTACAATTTCCATCACGTTACTCCCGCGCTTTCCTGGGTCGCCCCCATCTCAGGTATTGCCCTTGGCCTCCTGGGCCGGTCAGCCTCGCTAGCCATCAGCAGCGCGTTGACGGCGCCTACGCTAGCGGGATGCACTGGCCGACGGTTCTGCAACCGGAGGGCAGTTTCGCGGCACAAGAACTCAAGCACGGCTTGGCTAAGGCTCTCGTTCGCGATGTGCTGCAGCTCCCGCTGGTAGGGATATGACTTGATCTTACGAGGCTCCAGCTTGTCGGCAATGAACACCA
>JAPOOH010000113.1 GCA_026713505.1 Chloroflexota bacterium
GCGTGCTGGATCCGGCCGCCCGCGGGCTGGACGACCTGCCGGTGCCGGACGCCGTTCCCGAACACGACTTCCATAGCCTCAATCAGCGTCAGGCGGCTTTCGGCTACACACTCGAAGACACGAGCATGATCCTCGCCCCCATGGCAGAAAACGGCGCGGAGGCCGTTGGCTCAATGGGCAACGACACCCCGCTCGCCGTCCTCTCCGACGAGGCCCCGCTCCTCTTCTGGTACTTCAAACAGCTATTTGCCCAGGTGAGCAATCCGCCCCTCGATGCTATTCGCGAGGAGCTTGTCACCTCGGTCGAGTCTTTCATCGGCTGCGAGGGCAACCTGTTCGACGAGACCCCCGACCAGTGCCGCCAGCTGAAGCTCCACCGTCCCGTCCTCACCAACGCCGAGCTTGCAAAGATCCGCGCCATCGAGGACGGCTTCGCCAAATCTGCCACACTGTCCTCCGTCTTCCGCCCCGGAGACGGCCACGGTGCCCTCGAACGCGCCATGGACGCCCTCTGCGAGGCCGCGTCTGCCGCCGTCGCCGACGGATGCACCATCATCATCCTCTCCGACCGCGACATGGACGCCGCGCACGCCCCCATACCCAGCCTCCTTGCAACTTCGGGCCTGCATCACCACCTCATCCGCGAGGGCCTTCGCACGAAGGTCGGCATCGTCGTCGAGTCCGGCGAGCCGCGTGACGTAGGCCAGATATCCCTCCTCTTCGGCTACGGCGCAGGCGCAGTCAACCCCTATGTCGCATTCGAGACTCTTGCCCAGTTGGCCCGCGACAGGGCGTACTCCAACGGCACCGACTACAAGACAGCAGAGAAGAACTACGTCAAGGCCGTCCTCAAGGGCGTCGTGAAGGTCATGTCCAAGATGGGCATCTCCACCCTCCAGAGCTATCGCGGCGCGCAGATATTCGAGGCAGTCGGCCTCAATCAGGAGTTCATCGACCGCTACTTCACCTGGACCCCCTCCCGCGTCGGCGGAATCGGCATAGAGGAGATCGAGCGCGAGGCCGTTCGCCGACACGCTGCCGCCTACGCCGTACGCAACGGCAACGGCTCCCACGACCTCGATGCCGGCGGCATATACTACTGGCGGCGCGACGGCGAGTACCACATGTGGAACCCCGCCACCATCGCCGCGCTCCAATACGCAACCCGCGTCAACGACTACACCACCTTCGAGCAGTTCACCACCGCCGCCAACGACTACAGCAGACGCCTCTGCACCATTCGCGGCCTTCTCGACCTGAAGAGTTCCGACGACCCAGTCCCTCTCGACGAGGTCGAGACCGCCGCGGAAATCGTCAAGCGCTTCGCCACCGGCGCGGCCTCACTCGGCTCCATCAGCAAGGAGGCGCACGAGACCATGGCAATCGCCATGAACCGCATCGACGCCCGCAGCAACACCGGCGAGGGCGGCGAGGACTACCATCGCTACACCCCCGACGCCAACGGCGACTCCCGCAACAGCGCCATGAAGCAGGTCGCCTCCGGCCGCTTCGGCGTCACTTCGACATATCTTGCCAACGCCACCGATCTCCAGATCAAGATGGCCCAAGGCTCCAAGCCCGGCGAGGGCGGCCAGCTGCCCGGCTACAAGGTCGACGACTACATCGGCTGGGTGCGCCATTCAACGCCTGGCGTAGAGCTGATCTCGCCACCTCCTCACCACGACATTTACTCCATTGAGGACCTTGCCCAGCTCATCCACGACCTAAAGAACTCCAACCCCGAGGCCCGCGTCCACGTCAAGCTCGTGGCCGAGGCCGGGGTCGGCACCATCGCCGCCGGAGTATCCAAGGGACACGGCGATGTCGTCCTCATCAGCGGCGACTCCGGTGGCACCGGCGCTTCCCCTGAGTCCTCCATCAAGTACGCAGGACTCCCCTGGGAGCTTGGCGTAGCCGAGACCCAGCAGGTCCTCGTCATGAACGACCTGCGCGGCCGCATCGTCGTCCAGACCGACGGCCAGCTCAAGACCGGACGTGACGTTGCCATCGCCTGTCTCCTAGGAGCCGAGGAGTTCGGATTCGCCACAGCCCCCCTAATCGTCATGGGCTGCATCATGCTCCGCAAGTGCCATCTCAACACCTGCTCCGTCGGCATCGCAACCCAGGACCCCGTCCTCCGCGAAAAATTTGCCGGACAGCCCGAACACGTCATCAACTACTTCTTCTTCGTCGCAGACCAGTTGCGCGAGATCATGGCCGACATGGGCTTCCGCACCATCGACGAGATGGTCGGACGCGTCGACCGCCTCGACGCCTCAGCCGCCATCGACCACTGGAAGGCCAGCGGCCTCGACTTCTCCTCCCTGCTCCACAGGCCTGAAGTCCCCGACGGCATCGCCACGCACTTCGTCCCCGAGCAGGCGCAGGACCACGGCATCGACGACGCCCTCGACCACGAGCTCATCGAGCGCTGCAAGCCCGCCATCGAGGACGGCAAGCCCGTTCGCTTCTCCCTCGACATCCGCAACCGCAATCGTACGCTCGGCACCATGCTCAGCAATAAGATCGCCCTGCGCTACGGCGAGGACGGCCTGCCCGAAGACACCATTCAAATGGACCTCACCGGCTCCGGCGGCCAGAGCTTCGCCGCCTTCCTCTCGCCCGGCATCACCATGCGACTCGAGGGCGACGCCAACGACTACTTCTGCAAGGGCCTCTCCGGCGGCAAAGTCGTCATCGTCCCGCCCGAACGCTCCACCTTCACTCCCGAGGAAAACACCATCGTCGGCAATGTCGCCCTCTACGGCGCCACCGGCGGCCAGGCCTACATTCGCGGCATCGCCGGCGAGCGCTTCTGCGTCCGAAACAGCGGCGTCGAGGCCGTCGTCGAGGGCGTTGGCGACCACGGCTGCGAGTACATGACCGGTGGCCGCGTCGTCGTGCTCGGCCCCACCGGACGCAACTTCGCCGCCGGCATGAGCGGTGGCGAGGCATACATCCTCGACGAACACGGCGTCTTCCCCACCCTCTGCAACACCGAGATGGTCGCCCTCGAACCCGTCCAAGCGCCTGAGGACATCGAGACCCTCCGCCGCCTGCTCGCCAACCACTTGCGGTATACTGGTAGCGCCCCGGCCGAGCGCGTGCTCGCGAACTGGGACGACATACTGCCGAAATTCATCAAGATCATGCCGCACGACTACAAGCGAGTCCTCATGGAGCGTGCCGCAAAAGTCGAGCAAGGGACATAGCGGACGTCTCCTAAAACACCGATCTCATGGGCAAGCCCACTGGCTTCATAGACTATGCACGGGTGCCGCTCCCCAAGCGGCCCGTATCCGAGCGCGTCCAGGACTGGCAGGAGTTCCTCCTCGACTGGGACAACACCCAGGCCCGCGAGCAGGCCGGACGCTGCATGAACTGCGCCGTCCCCATGTGCCACTCCTTCACCGGCTGCCCCCTCGGAAACCTCATCCCCGACTGGAACGACTTCGTCTACCGCGATCAGTGGGACAAGGCCCTCGTCTCCCTCCACTCGACCAACAACTTCCCCGAGTTCACCGGACGCATCTGTCCCGCCCCCTGCGAGACCGCCTGCATCGTCGGTCGCCCACGCCACTATGACAACGGCCACGCGGAAGCTGACGACCCCGTCACCATCGAGTACATCGAGAAGTCCATCGCCGACCACGGCTGGAAGAACGGTTGGATCACCCCAGAGCCGCCCTCGGTACGCACCGGCAAGACCGTAGCCGTCATCGGATCAGGTCCCGCAGGCATGGCCGCCGCCCAGCAGCTAAACCGACGCGGCCATCGCGTCACCGTCTACGAGCGCGACGAGTACGTCGGCGGACTGCTCCGGCTCGGCATCCCCGACTTCAAGCTCGAAAAGCACGTCGTCGAGCGCCGCGTCGA
>JAPOOH010000114.1 GCA_026713505.1 Chloroflexota bacterium
CCCCCAGCCCCTCTCCCCAGCGGGAGAGGGGAGCAGGCCGTACCCCCGACCCCACCCGCGTGACCTGCCCGGCCACCCTGGATTCCCGCCGGTGCGGGAATGACGGAGACATCCTGTTCCTTGTAGCGGGAGGCTGGTTTCGCCGGAGCGCAGGGGCTGCGAGGGTGCCCGCCAAAGCGCGAGCCTTCGCAGGCACGACTGGCGGCTCGTGGGAACGTTTCGGACTGACGGGGCATAGTATCCGGTAGAGCGCGCTCGCAGCAGGAGCCCAGGAGCAGCACCCGGGAGCAGGCATGACCGAGAACGAGGCCGTTCAGCGTTGCCAGGACGGCGACCGCGACGCATTCCGCTACCTCGTGGAGCGCTACCAGGGCGTCGTCTTCGGCACGGCCTACAACATGACGGGCAACCGCGCCATCGCCGAGGAATTGGCGCAGGAGGCGTTCCTCTCGGCCTGGAAGGGGATACGCACCTTCAGGCAGGGGCGCCCGTTCAAGCCGTGGCTTATGCGCATCCTGGTGAATACGGTGATGAGCGAGCGGCGCAGACGGAACGTCGTCACCACGCCCATCGAGGGCGGGGACTGGCCGGGCGACGCGGAAGACCCCGCGGACGCGCTGGAGTCGCGGTTGCAGCGGCAGTCGCTGCAGCAGGCGATAGCGGGGCTGAGCCCGGAGCACCGGCAGGTCGTGGTGCTGCGGTACTTCGCGGAGATGTCGGTGCAGGAAGTGGCGCGGGCGGCAGGTTTGAACGAGGGCACGGTCAAGTCGCGCCTGTTCCGGGCGCACCAGGCGTTGCGGGAGCGGCTGAGCGACGAGCAGGGCGTAGCAGGTGGACAGCGATGAACAGGAACAACGACATGAACGAGCGGGAGTTGGAGCGTCTGCTGGAAGAGCACTTCTCCTCCGGTGCGGCCAACGCTCCCCCCACCCCCGATCTCTGGGGGCAACTGGAGTCCCGCCTCGGCGCGCAGGACCCGAAGCCACTCTGGGCGGTGCTCCGCGACGTCGGCACGCCGGTGGACGGCTTCCGCTTCGCGCCGGCGCTGGCGGCGACAGCCGCGGTCGCGGTCGTGGCGGTCGCGGGCGGCTCGGTGTGGTTCGCGGTCGGCACCAGCGGTGACGGGGGCGTGCTCGGGATGGCGGAGGTGGAGCCTGCGGCCGCGCCCGTTTTCGGGACGCCCACGCCCGAGGCGACGATGGCGGACGCGCCCGGTCCCGCGGCGGCTCAGGCGCTGGAAGAGCAGGAAGAACAGGAAGAACAGGATGGCGCCCTCGGAGCACCGGGCGTACCGGGCGCGCCGGAGGCAGACGGTCCTGACCGGTCCGGCAGGCCGACCCCGGAGGCGATGATGGAGGCGATGCCGGCACCGACGCCGACGCCCGCACCAGTGATGCAAGAGCGGGCTCAGACGTCCACTGCCGTTCCGGCCCCGCCGACGGCGACACCCGGGCCGCAGTCGATGGTCGAGGGCGTGGCAGGGTTACCGGAGCAGCGCTCGACCGACCGACCGGGCGCCACGACGTTCCAGGACTACGAGCGCCAGCGGCTCACTCAGGCGTCGGAGGACAACGTGTCCACGTTCAGCCTGGACACGGACCGCACCTCGTTCCAACTCGCGCTGAACTGGGCGCGGGCAGGCTACCGGGTCGACCCGGCGTCGGTGCGGGCGGAGGAGTGGGTGAACGCATTCGACTACGGCTACGCTGCGCCCGCGGCCAGCGACCGGTTCGCCATCACGTCCGACCTCATCGCGCATCCGCTGGAGAGCGGCAGGTACATGGCACGGGTGGCATTCCAGGCGCCGGACGTGGTGGAGGATAGACCCCTCAACGTGACACTGGTGCTCGACGCCTCCGGCTCGATGAGTGAGGGCAACCGCGTGGCGATCGCCCGCGAGGCGGCTGATGCGATCCGGCGCAGCCTCGATGCGGACGACCGCATTTCGGTGGTGCACTTCAGCACGGACGTGCTCCACGAGTACACGGTGCAGTACGCCGCGCCGGACCACCGCGCGGTCATCGACTCCATCCGCCAGCTCTCGCCGCACAACAGCACCAACGTGCAGATGGGGCTGGACCTGGGCGTGCAGTACGCCGACACCATGCGACGGGAGCGTCTGGAGGCGCTCAACTACGTCATCCTGATGTCAGACGGCGTGGCGAATGTGGACGCAACCGACCCATTCGCCATCCTGGAGGCGACGTCTGCGCCCGACGGGGCGGACCCGCTGCGGCTCGTCACCGTGGGCGTCGGCATCGCCAACTACAACGACCACCTGCTGGAACAGCTGGCGCAGCACGGCAACGGCTGGTACCGCTATCTGTTCGACGAGGAGCAGGCGCGCGAGACGTTCCGGCGCGACAACTGGCTGGCGCTCGCCTCGCCGGTCGCCGACCAGACGCGGGCCCAGGTGACGTGGGACCCGGACGCGGTGAAGGCGTGGCGCATCGTCGGCTACGAGAACCGCATAACGTCAGCGGAGTCGTTCACCCAGGACCGGAAGGAATTCGCCGAGGTCTACTCGGGCGCGGCCACGACCGTCTTCTACGAGCTGGAGCTGCACGACGACTTCCGGCAGCAGGGCGCACTGGGGCAGGTGGAGTTGCGATGGGTCGCGCCGGAGAGCGGCCGCGGGTGGAGCCAGACCACGGACGTTGTGGGCAACGGGCGGGTGGTATCCGAGTACGCGGACCCGCTGCTGGGGTTCGGTGCCGTTGTGGCCCTGACGGCGGACCGGTACAGCACGCTGGACGGCTCCGGCGACCCGTATGCCGCCAGCCGCGACCTGCGGAGCCTGCAGGGACTCGTGGACGGCTTGCAGAACGAACTGGGGCACCTGGCGGCATTCAGGGACTTCGCGTACGTGCTGGAGTCGCTGGTCAGGAGCGTTCCTCCCCCTCCCGCCAACGATTCGGGGTACAGCCGGTAGGGGAGGCCGGGGCTAGAAGCGCGTGCGCGCGAAGATGCTGGCCGAGACGGTGGTTACGAGCGCCGCAGCGATCCACGCCAGGGTGGAGGCGGCGCTCACCGTGATGCTGGCAACCATGCCAACGACGCCGCTGCTGCCAAGCGCCAACTCGAACGGGGCGTCCGCTATCCAGTGGCCGACGAGGTTGCGGCGAGGGTCCACGCGGTCATGGTGAGCGAGGAGGCGTCCTCCATACTGACGAACGTGCAGGCCCTCCGGTCCGCGCCACTGTCGGGAGGCCCCGAACAGCCAGCCGACGGAGGTCTCCTCGCAGCCATCCGGGAGTTGTTTCAACTCGAACTCTGAACCGTAGGAGTGTTTATGCAGAATGACTTCACCCTTTCTCTTACTCGTTCACTTTCATTGTACGCTTGCGCGGGCGGTCTGTATGCGGGTGGGCCCCCGCATCTTCAGCAAAGGGCGGTGTTCCCACCCGTCCGCCCGGGCGGCCCTCACCCGCCGCGGCTGAAGCGCGGCACCCTCTCCCGGAGGGAGAGGGGGGCAGGCGGCGCGCCATCCGCCTGAGGAATCCCTCCGTGCTACGCTCACATTTGCCATCTCCCCTCTCCCTCCGGGAGAGGGGCCGGGGGTGAGGGGGGCCCGCCGCAGG
>JAPOOH010000115.1 GCA_026713505.1 Chloroflexota bacterium
CGGACTCCATCGGCGCGTGCGTCTACCGCACCTCCAAGGTCGCGATACGGGCGTTCAGCGCCGACGTCGCGATGGAGGAGCGGGAGAACAACATCTGCATCGTCAGCATGGGGCCGGGCGGGGCGCCGCCCGGCAGCGGCCTGCGGGCGATCGCCACCGACGAGACGCCCGTCGAGAACCGCTCGACGATGCACTGGGTCGGCGACATCGTGCAGGACCGCTACATCCTGGCGTGCGACACGCCGATGGAGCTCACCGGCAAGCAGATCACGGTGCAGGACGGGAAGATCGTCCCGCTGGACGACTAGCCGCAGCCCTCCGCCGCGCGCCGCGTTTTCGTCGTTCCTGCGGAGGCCCGCGCTTCAGCGCGCAACCTCGCAGCCCAGCGCGCCGCAGCCCCGTGGCGTGGTGCAGGCCGCCTGAATCCCCTCTCCTGAGGGAGAGGGCCAGGCTGAGGGGGCCTGATGGGTGGCAGGGCGGCGCGGGTGCCGGTTGCCCTCCCCTACTGCAGTACCGCCATGATCTGGCACTGCATCAGCATGCCCCCGCCGAGGGCCGCGTTCTCTGCGTGCCGCGCGGGGCGGTCCTCCGCGTCCGGGAACATCGCGAGCCACTCCGGGTCCACGAACTCGCGGAGCGCGCGGTCCTTCAGGCGCAGCTGCATGTAGATGATGTCGTCGGTTGACCCGCCGGCGGCCGCCATCATCAGCCTGATGTTGTTGAACATACACTTCGCCTGGCCTGCGGCGTCCTCCGGCATCTCGTCCTTCTCAGAGTCCCGCCCGCTGATGCCGGACGTGTAGAGCACGTTGTCTATCCGCACCCCGAGCGAGATCGGCGCGCGGTGTCCCATTCCGGGGAGATCGATGACCTGTCGGCGTCCCATGTCTGCCTCCTGCTCAGGGCATCTGCCCTGCTGGTGATGCGCTGAGTCTACAGCGCGGCGCGGCGTCCTGCTGCGCGGGCCTCGTCGTGCCCGCGCTTGTACACGCCGAAGGCAGGAACCCCGCGCCCCCCCCCGAGCCACGTCGCGTGTCACCGGGCAACCTGTGCAGAACGCTTGTCCGCCGGCTGGCCGCCGGACTACCATGGGCCGTTCCCATGGCACTCTTCGATCTCTCCAGCCACGTCGCCATCGTCACCGGCGCCAACCACGGCATCGGCGCCGCAACCGCGCGCGTCCTGTCGGAGTGCGGCGCACGTGTCCTCGTGACGTACCTTCGGATCGCCGACGTCGGTGGTCCTGGTCTGCCCGAGGCATACCGAGAGGGTCGCACTTCTGATGCCGAAGAGGTCATCGCCCGCATCCGGGCGAACGGTGGGCTGGCAACGGCGGTCGAGGCTGACCTGGCCGACCCGGAGACCCCGCGACGCCTCTTCGACGTTGCAGAGGCCGAACTGGGGCTGGTGGATATCCTTGTCAACAACGCTTCCGGGTGGTTGGCTGACACCTTCACGACCAGGACCCGGGACGGGTACGGCCGGCGTCTTCTGCAGGTCTCTGCCGAAACGTTCGAGCGGCAGTTCTCCGTGGATGCCCGCGGCGGAGCCGCCATGATCGCCGAGTTCGCGAGGCGCCACGAGGAGAGGGGCGCCGCCTGGGGCCGGATCGTCAGCCTGGCCTCCGGCGGTCCGGACGGGTTCCCCGGAGAGGTCTCCTATGGGGCCGCCAAGGCTGCCCTCGAGAATTTCACCATGTCGGCGGCCTTCGAGCTCGCTCGCCTGGGCGTCACGGCCAACGTCGTCCACCCGCCGGTCACCGACACGGGTTGGGTGACGGAAGAGGTGAGGCGCTTCGTGCGGGAGAGCACGGACCACTTCAACGTCGCCGGGCCTGAAGAGGTCGCCACCGTCATCGCCTACCTGGCGTCGGACCACGGGCGCCTCATCACCGGCAACGTGGTGCGCCTGCGCTGAAGGGTACTTGGCACGCTTGGGGGGAGAGGCGCTGAGGGTGAGGATTGCGACACCCGCCTCTTTCACAGTCGCGTCTGCGCCCCGTACGCTGGCTGGAAGCGTCACGAACAGCCTTGTCATGATCGGCGGTTGGTTGTACGATTGACGTACATCGTCACTAGGCGCGGTGTTTCTCGGATGATTCTCGGGTACGGAGACAAGCGGACCGAACAGTTCGCCGAAGGACGGTTCGTTTCAGCATTCCAGGGATTCGAGCAACAGGCAGCCAAACGGCTATCGATCCTGAACGCAGCCCCATCGCTGGACACCCTGCGAGGACTACCGAGCAACCGCCTGGAAGCGCTAAGGGGCGATAGGGACGGCCAGTATTCCATCCGCATCAACCGTCGATGGCGCATCTGCTTCAGCTGGTTCAGCAGCCAATCTGGCCCAACTGAAGTCGAGATAGTGGACTACCATTAAGTAGGAGGCGACATGTTCAGGCGTGCCGTGCACCCAGGTGAGGTCCTCAGGGATGAGCTCAATGAGCTGGGCGTCAGCCCGACCGCGCTCGCGCGCTCGATCGATGTGCCGCCCAACCGCATCAGCCAGATCATCGCTGGCAAGCGCTCGGTAACAGGCGACACCGCGCTCCGCCTCGGCCACTGGTTCGGCATCGACCCCCAGTTCTGGATGAACCTCCAGGCGCAGTTCGACCTCGCCACCGCCGAGCAGAACGCCGGACCTGCGGTGCGCGAGTTGCCCGTTGCGCCGCGCAGCGCGTAACCCAGGTCTCCCACTCCCCCCTTGGCACGACACCCGCCACTTTCGCGGTCGCATCGCGACCGCGTACGCAGGTCCAGCCATAAACGGGGCTTATGGGTTCGGCGCGGAAACTTTGTTTCGTTGGCCCCCTTACCACCTTGATCGCCGGAAGCAGGCCACGGCCTTGGAAACGCCACACATTAAGATGGCCAACGTGGCCAGATGGGGTCGTCGGTTCGCTCGTAGTTGCCGACTAAGTGGGCCAGGATTCCTGCCCCGTTGGCCACTTTGGCCTGCTCTGTCCGCCCGCGCCCATCGGGACCGCGCCCCACAACGTTGACCCCCTCGGGCGCTGGAGGTATCTTGTCCGCGGTTGCACCCGCGTGCGGGCGCGACCCAGAGGAACGACAACATAGACTGTAACGGAGGCGAGGCGCGATGGCTGACAAGGCAATGGTCGCAGCGAAGGTGGGCCCCAACCAGACCGAGCAGATGGAGTTCGACCTGCCGGACATCCCGGTGGACGGCGCTCTCCTGAAGGTGGAGGCCGCGGGAGTCTGCGGCAGCGACGTGGGCGGCTACGAGCGGGAGATGAGGGGCGGCCCGGTCATCATGGGCCATGAGAACGTTGGCTACCTCGTGAACGTCGGCCACGTCTTCGCGAACCGCTGGGGCGTGAAGGAAGGCGACATGGTCGCTCTGGAGGAGTACCTCCCGTGCGGACGCTGCCAGTTCTGCCGCGTCGGCGAGTACCGCCACTGCTTCGCCACCGACGCCTCCGCGAACGCCGCCGCTATCCGCTACGGCTCGACCTCCGTTGAGGTCACGCCGTCGCTCTGGGGTGGCTACGCACAGTACCTCTACGTCCCGCCGAACGCCCCGCTGCACAAGGTGCCGGAGAACCTCACCGCGGAAGAGGCGGCGATGGCGCTGCCGATGGGCAATGGTATCCA
>JAPOOH010000515.1 GCA_026713505.1 Chloroflexota bacterium
CGGTAATCAGATAAACCCACTGCGGACAGATATCACACGGACAGTTCGTAACTTCCGTTATGATTTCCCGTATGAAACTAATGTGGTGTATAATCCTAACATCATGACAGCACTACTGACTGCTACTCCAACTCCTAATGAAGGTGTGGATCTGGCAGAGTACCTGAATGGTCATGCTACAGCAGGAGATGCTCCCGCTTCTGGTACAGCTGTTGCTAGTATGGATGATATCTTCCCAGCACTTCGTCGTAACTGGTATGAGGATACTCCAAAAGGTACATTCCCTGTAACAGGCACAGGTGGTAATAACCTTACCTTCGCAAATACAGTTAGTTTATTACCTGGTCAGACGACTGTGGTAAATACTGATGGTACTGCTGATGTCAATATTGCTACAACACTTACAGCAGGAGTTATCAACTCATTAACATTCAACGGTGCTTCTGCTACATTAGAAAGTGTAGCATTACCTACACTAACTCTTAATGGTACAGCGGTTCTTGATATTCTTGGAACTACATTCGGAGCAGGTACAACGATTGGAGTTGCTAACCTTCGTGATGTTCAAGCCAACCACTTCGCTAACGGCATTACATTCACAGGTAATACTAATGTAAGCATTGACCCAGCTCAAGATAGTTTCACTATTGGTAACACAGTTACTTTCAGTGGTGGTGCAACACAACGTATTACTCTTGAGAAAACTACTGGTGATCCTATCACTATCACAGTTCCAGCAAGTCAAAACGTTAGTGATCCTGATACATCTGTTGTTAGAGGATTCCAAGCAGGTACTGGCGTGACATTAGAGAATGCTCCAGAAGCTCCAGTAGAAAACCGCATCGTTGTCCCAACCCCAGCTGCAGGTCGCTATGCGATCCGTCAGACCGTTGGTGATGTGAACACAGAGATCGTTCCACCCGCTGACTTCTCAGCAGGAGATACTATCACTCATACGATTAATGATACTGTCTTTACAAATCCAGCGGATACTGTTCAAGTGTACGTTAAGTACGACTCAACGATTGGAGTAGGTGGTACTGTCTATAGTGAGAGCGAGCAAGTATTTATCTTCAACTCTGACGGTAGTGACATCAACTACATTCCACAGATCGTAGCTCCAGTTCTAGTAGATACAGCTACGCCTCTAGTAGGCCATAACATAGCAGCAAGAGCTGATGGTGATAATGTCATCGTCTCTATCGCTAACACTCTTAACAATAATCGACTTGAGTTAGATGCGAATGAAACACTAGGTGCTTTAATCTCTGCAGCTAATACAAATGCGTATTGGGATGCATGGTATGCTAACCGTGTTATGTCTGCTACTCCTCTCTTCGATTACGTCCAAGGGTTTAGAACCTCAGTAGATGCTCGGTTTGTAACATTGGCGTCAGGTAATAGGATTGGCGCTGATGGATTTGTACAGCATCAGATTGCTAACACTGTAAGGAATGCAGCATCAGTTGGCGATACTCTTATTGAAGCAGGTACTGGTATTCCAGAACTTACAGTGCAACTTTCTGACTTGGCTATTGTAGATCCAGGTCTGATCGCATCAGCAGTTGATGCATCTAATACAGCTTCGTCTGTAGAGGATATTGTTAACTACGAAGGGTATCGTTCACAGAACCCACTACTCAACGGGCCTAACGGTGGTGCTATTAATAACGCTACTGACTACCGTAATAACATCAGGAGAACTTAGTTATGATTGACTTTAATACAAAGCTAGCTAA
>JAPOOH010000116.1 GCA_026713505.1 Chloroflexota bacterium
GCTCTCGATGTGGCCGTCCCGCATCCGCACCATGCGCCCCGCGCGGGAGCCGACCACAGAGTCGTGCGTCACGAGGACGAAGGTCTGCTCGCGCTCCCTGTTGAGGCGGCAGAGGAGGTCCATGATGTGCGTTCCGGTCTCGCTGTCCAGCGCGCCGGTCGGCTCGTCCGCCCACACGATGGCGGGGTCGTTCACGAGCGCCCGCGCTATCGTCACGCGTTGCTGCTGGCCGCCGGACATCTCCGCCGGGCGCTTGTTCGCCTGGTCCGCGAGTTCCACCATCTCCAGCACTTCCATGGCGCGAGCGCGGGCCTTGGCCTGGCCGTACCCTGCGAGCAGCAGGGGCAGCTCCACGTTCTCCGCGCCGGTGAGGACTGGCAGCAGGTTGTAGGCCTGGAACACGAAGCCCATGCTGGCCGCGCGGAACCGGGTGCGTTCCTTGTCCGACATCTCGTGCACGGACGCCCCGTCGATGACGACCTCTCCGCTCGTGATGTCGTCAATGCCGGAGAAGGTGTTGAGCAGCGTGGTCTTGCCGGAACCTGAGGGCCCCATCACCGCGACCATCTGTCCCCTGCCTATGGAGAGGTCTATCCCCCGGAGGGCGTGCACCTCGATCTCGCCCGCCCGGTAGGTCTTCACCACGCTCCGTGCTTCGATGATGTCCGTCACCCGGTTCCTCCTGTATCAAGCCCGTAACCATCATGCCGGAGCCGACCGTGAACGGTCGGGCAAGGATAATACACGGCCTGATGACATAGAGATGACATTCAGGAGCACTATGGTAACTTTCTCGTGACCTGACAAGGAGTTGGATGATCCGGCAACGCCTGCACCGCACAGCCACGACCGAAGGAAGAAGACGCGCGCATAGTGTCAAACGGTCCAGACACTCTTCTCGTCATTAAATGCGACGACCGCTCCGAAGAGCGGCCTCGCTACCCGGTAGCCGAAGCATCCGGGGCTGCTATGTCCACGGTATGCTCAGGCTGACCTTGTGTCCGCCTACTGCCTCTCCCACATCACGCGTCCGCCCTACGCCAGCGCGCTGAACGCGCGCTGCGGGTTCACCGACAGGATCTTGTCGATGGTCGAGGCGCTGAGGTCGCCGCGGCGGTCCAACTCCTCGGCGAGGTGGTCCTCGCGGAACGCGTCGCCGTGGGGGTAGTCGCTCGCCGTGACGAGGAAGTCGTCGCCGAGCCGGTCGACAACGTACGAGAGGTCGTCGCCCACGGCGCAGGATACGAAGATGCGGTCGCCCAGCAGGTCGTCGATGCGGGTGTGCCTGCGCCCGCGCAGCCCCTTCGCTATCCAGGGCGCCCAGTCGCAGCCGATCTCCAGGATGACGACCTTCAGGTCGGGGAAGCGCTCCATGGCCCCGGAGTCCATCAGCTGCCAGAAGCCGTAGATGACCTGGTTGAGGCCGCCGCTGTACGGGTTGGTCTGGGGGAACTGCTGCCGGTCCGGACGGGGGTACGGCTCCGCCATGTGCCGCAGCATCGGAGACGTGCTCCCCGTGTGGATGAGGATGGGGAGGTCCAGGCGCGCGGCTTCCTCGTAGATGGGCATGAACGCCGGATTGCTCAGTGGCATGTCCCACGGGATGCCGTGCGTGTAGATGCCCGCGGCCCCGCCGAGCTCCTTCACCCGCCTGAGCTCGGCGACCGCAAGGTCGGGCCGGCGGTACGGGATGACGGCGGCGAAGAAGAGACGCCCGTCCGACTTCCCGGACTGGGTCGCCATGAAGGTATTCCAGCTCCGGGCCAGCGCGGCCTCCAGCTCCGGGTTCTCGGCCACCGGCCCCTGCCAGATGGTCGGGAACACGATCTGCTTGTCGATGCCGGCCTCGGCCATCGCCGCGATGCGCCCTTCGATGTCCGTCAGCTCCTGGACGGGGATGTCGGCCCCCTTCTGCAGGGCCCGGTTCATGATGGTGGGAGTGCCGCCGTAGAGGCGGATCTTGTAGTCGATCACCCAGGCCGCGTTGTGCGCGCCGAAAACGGTGTCCTCCGGGAACTGCACCGGGAACGGCCGCTGCCGCTCGAAACCCGGGTCCAGGTAGTCCCAGGTCTGGAGCCCTTCCTCAACGTGAGCGTCGCAATCGATGACTGCCATGGTCGCCTCCCCTGTCGTTCGATGGTCCACGGGGCGTATCGAGCGTGAGCATACGGCAGGCGCGCGCCGCCCCGAAAGAACCCCCGCCCCCCCCCGCCCCGGGGGGAAACGCCCGGCCCCCCCCCCTCCCCCCAAGGGGGGGCCCCCGCCCCCGCCCCCCCCCGCCGCGCCCGCGCCCGCCCTGCCGCCCCTTCTCTCCGCCCCCCCCCCAGCACCTTCGAGTCCCGGATCCGGCCGGCGAGA
>JAPOOH010000117.1 GCA_026713505.1 Chloroflexota bacterium
CCCCCGGCGGGCGGGGCACGAGAAACTCGCCTAGGGGACCACCCCCGTCGACAACGCCCCGCCGAACCCCCTCGATCGGAGCGCCCTCCCCCAGCCGCTGCCGCGCCCAGTCCGCCTCGTTCGGGTCAACCCGAACGAGGCGCTGCCCTCTCCGGTCAGGTGCATCAATGCCGCGGTCCGCGATCACACCACGGGCGAGCGGCTGATGATCTGCATCGACGGCGCCCGTCTGGCAAGCACGTACCTGGTGCGGCGCAGCGTCGACGTACTCACCCGCCACCCCGATGCCTTCACCTTCGTGGCGAGTCGGCATCTCGGGCCGAAACCCCAGATGCAGTCTGTAAAGGAGGGCTACGACCAGTCCGCGGAGAATCGTCTGCTCGATTCCGTCGACTGGATGACGGACCTCGATATCCTGTACGACATCAGTGTATGGGCCGGCGCTCACACGAGAAGGAACCTGCTCCTTCAGAACGAGAGCAACGCGGTCGCGCTGTCCCGTAGTGCCTGGGAGCGATGGGGAGGCTACAACGAGCGCTTTCGCAGCCCAGGCGGCGGCCTGTGCAATCTGGAGCTCTTCAGCCGGTACGTGAGGCGGGAGGATGCGCTGAACGTCCTGCTCTATGGCGAGACGACCTTCCATCAGTTTCACGGCGGCGCGGCGACCGCCCACGACGGCTACTTCGCCGCCGCACAGGAAGAGCACGTGAGCGCAACCGGCGAGCACTACGAGCGCCCGTCGTTCGACTTTTTCGCCGAACTGGGCGAGCGATACATGAGAATGCAGGCGGTGGGGAGACACCTGGTCGGGGGACGGCCGGGTGGGTGAAGGTCAGTCGACGCTACCGCACTGCGTCATCGTGCTCGGCATGCACCGCAGCGGCACCTCGCTCGTAGCCGGCAGCCTGGAGGCAGCCGGCCTCTACCTGGGAGATGTCAACCACGCCGCTACCTACAACCGGAAGGGCAACAAGGAGAACGCATCGATACGGGACCTGAACGACCGGCTTCTCGCCCGGGCCGATGCAAGCTGGATCGCGCCGCCAACGGGTCAGGTCGAGTGGAGTCTGGAGGACGAGGGTTGCGCCCGGTTTTTCGTGGAGCCATATCTCGAGTGCCGACGGCCCTGGGGCTTCAAGGACCCTCGCTGCATCTGGACGGTCGAGGGTTGGCTTAGAATCGTACCCGGTGCTCGCCTCGTGGGCGTATTCCGGCACCCTTCCCTGGTCGTGCGCTCGCTCGGCGCGAGGCGAGGCTCCCTGTTCGTCGGACGAGAAGATGCGTTGCGGCTCTGGTGCGCCTACAACGCAGAGCTGTTCCGGCTGCAGCGGAAGTACCGCTTTCCGTTGCTGCACTTCGACTCCGCGGGCGTGGCCCTCGTATCCCTCGCTGCCCAGCTCGAGCACATCGGGAAGGAGCTCGGCCTCGCCGGTGACCCTTGCCGCTTCTATCGAGATGAACTGGTACATCAAACAGTTGCGGAATCGGTGGAAAGCGCGCCGGCAACGACCCTGTATGCGCGGCTGCTTGCAGCTTGGACACGCCAAGCACCGGATTCTCTAAAAAAAAAGCGACCCCCGGTTGGTCCCAACTGTAAGTGTCTCGTTGTCGCGCACCCAAGGTGAGCGACTTTCAGGTGGGAAATTGCGCAGTTCCCGGTTGGGACGGATACCCTCTGCTTGACGTCAAAAGCAATTTTCGCCCAGCAAATCCAATTGCCTTTAACCAGGGAGGGGTGGCGCCGTGAGGCTCCCCTCTATTCCGATTGCGCGAAAATGACCAAGCCTGCCCGAGTCGGCTACAGGTGGCGGACTTCCTGCTTACCCGATGGTCCCCGAAGCACGACGCAGCGTGCGAAGCACCAGGTCTCTGTGCTCGCGCTCCTCGGGAAATGCCGCGTCGCGCAACTCCACGCCCGGAGTGGTCACGCGAAACGTGATGCTCGTGCGCTCGCTCGATTCGGGCTCCCGGCGGTTCACGAAACCCGACGAAGCGTGCAGCAACCCCGGATGAAACAAGACCGTCTCGCCCGCTTGAAGCGGTAACGGTTCTCGGAACCGGGCCGCGATTTCTCCCGCGTAACGCACGTTGCCGCCGGCCAGCCGCGCAGCCGTGATGCCGTAGTAGTCTTCCTTCTCCGACACCGTCAGCGGATGTGAACCGGGCACGAACACCGTGCAGTTGTCCGTTGGGCTGTCCTCGAGGGCGAGCAGAATCGAGAGACTGAAGGCCTCCCGCACGAAGAGCCTAGCATGGCGGTCTTCGTGCCACGGTA
>JAPOOH010000118.1 GCA_026713505.1 Chloroflexota bacterium
CCGTTGACGATCGGGGCCGCTCCCGCGGCCTCCATCCCCATCATCCGAGGGCGGTGCGTCGAGAAACCCGCCTGGTGATACTCCACGAACCCCCGCCAGTAGGCCGTGATGTTGCCAGCATTCCCCACGGGGATGAACACGTAGTCCGGAGCGTCACCGATGTCGTCGACTATCTCGAATGCCGCGGTCTTCTGCCCTTCGAGGCGGTTCGGGTTCACGGAGTTAACCAGCGCGAACCGCTCCTCGTACGAGGCCAATTCGCGCGCGATGCGGAGCGCATCGTCGAAGTTGCCCTGGATGGTAACGATGCGCGCGCCATAGGCGACGGCCTGGCTCATCTTCCCGGGCGCCACGCTTCCCTCCGGCACGAGGACCACCGTCTCCAGCCCCGCCGCAGCCCCGAACGCGGACGCCGATGCGCTGGTGTTGCCCGTGGAAGCGCAGAGCAGGCGCGTCATACCCTCCTCCATCGCCTTCGCCACGGCAACTACCATCCCCCGGTCCTTGAACGATCCTGTGGGGTTGCAGCCTTCCAGCTTGAAGTAGAGCGTCCCGACACCAAATTCTCTCTCCAGATTGCGCGAGCGCACGAGCGGCGTGTTGCCCTCGCCGATGCTCAGGGCCGGTGTCGCCGCCGTAAGCGGCAACCGACTCGCATATCGTTTCAGTACTCCTTCGCTCACGCTTCCTCCGCGGTCCTCGTCCTACGCCGAGCCGTCCTCGATGCGCACGAGTTTCGGCGCGCCGTAGACCACCGCCAGCGCCTCAAGTTTACGTACAGCCTCCTGCACTGCCGACTCCCGTGCCTTGTGCGTGATGATAACGACTTCGGCGGGAGTCCCCGCGTCCTCCGGCACTTCCTTCTGGATGATGGATGCGAGGCTGACGCCCATCTCTCCCAGTACGCCGGTGATCTGCGCCATCACACCGGGCTTGTCGTATGCCCGCAGTCGAAGATAGTACTTCGTCTCCAGGTCCGTCACGGGAAGGATGGAGACGCGTTCGCGTACGTCCGGGTATCCGGACAGTGCGCTGCCGGTTGCGGAAGCCCGTACGATGGCGAGCACGTCGCCGACGATGGCCGATGTGGTGGGAGAAGCGCCCGCGCCCGGCCCCTGGAGCATCGTCCATCCAACGAGGTCCCCCTCCAACTCCACCGCGTTGTAGACGCCGTCCACCTTTGCGAGGGGATGCCGCTCCGGCAGGAACGCGGGATGCACACGCGCCTGCACGGCGCCGTCCCGCAACCGGCTTGTCGCCAGCAGCTTGATGACGTAGCCCAGCTCGCGCGCATACTCGAAATCGGCGGCGTCCAACCCCCGGATGCCCTCGCGGTACACGTCCGGTTCACGGACGGTACACCGGAAAGCGAGGGTGCTGAGGATGGCGAGCTTGTAGGCGGCGTCCTTGCCGTCCACATCGTCGGTCGGGTCAGGTTCGGCGTAGCCGTTGCGCTGCGCCTCCGCGAGCGCGTCTTCGTACGACGCTGCCTCTCGCGCCATGCGGGTGAGCATGTAGTTGGTGGTGCCGTTGATCACAGCGTTGACCGCCGTGATCCGGTTCCCCGCAAGGTCGCGCACCAGTGGTCCTATGGTGGGGATGCCGCCGCCGACGCTCGCCTCGAACGCGAGGGTCACGCCGCGCTCCGCCGCAAGCGCGATCAGTTCCGGTCCATGGAGCGCCATCACCAGCTTGTTGGCGGTGACGACGTGCTTACCCGCGCGCAGGGCGGACTGGATACAGGAAAGCGCGGGCTGCTCTCCTCCCATCGCTTCGATGACGATGTCCACGTCATCGGCGGCGGGCAGCGCTGTGGGGTCGCTGGTGAGGCGCACGTCCTGCTGCAGTCCGGCCCTGGGTTTCGCAGTGTCGCGGACCAGTACGCCGACCAGCCGGAGCGGACGGCCGCCGTAGCGCGCGAGTGCGTCGGCCCTGTCGGCGAGCGTCTGCGCCACGCCGGCCCCGACCGTACCCGCGCCGAGGAGCGCCACGCCGACTGACTCGCGTTTGCCCATCAACGGTCCTCCAGCTGGTCCACCAGCCATCGGGCGTCGTCTGTAGTGAAGTAGTACAGCATCCCGAAGGCCTGTGCGTCTATCCACTCCTGGAAATCGTTCTGCGCCCAGAGCTCCCGCATCGGGTCGATCAGGGGTTCGTCCGACGGTCCGTCCGTCACCCGGAAAACGATGGTGCCAAGTCCCGTCGTATGCGGCCCTTGCACCTCGTCCTGTTCGACACTCTCCGCGAACAGCACGCTGTCCACGTCGGCCAGCAGCACCCCTTCCGGGACCCAGCCCACGACGCCTTCCGCATCCGCGAAGAAGGAATCTTCGTTCAGCTCCCCGGCGACCTCGGCGAACTCCTCGCCTTCTTCGAGACGCGCAACCGCGTTACGGGCGTCCGTGACGTTCGTGGTCACGATCCATTCAACGTGTATCTGCTCCGTCGTCTCCGGGGCCTCGGCAGTGAAGTATTCGAGAGCGGCCTCGCGTCTAAGCTGGCCCGCGGTCCACGCCCGATAATCGTCTTCAGTGACTCCGAAGAGGTCGAGGAAGCGCTCGAACGAATCACGGCCTTCCTCGCTCAGGCTCGGGGGAGTACCGGCTGCTTCGTCCTCCGAGGCCGGCTCGAACCGCTCCACGATGACGGCGTTCACCTCGCCGGGATCGATCACCGCGCCTATCTCATCGCCCTTCCGCTCGATGATGCCGTCCCCGAGGAGGTTGTTGAGCCCCTGGTCCGGCGCGAACGAGCCGGTCACCGAGCCGTCCAGCAACGCGTAGGGGAGCACGTCCCGCAGCTGGTACTGCACGCCATCGATCTCGGCCACAACCTTGCGCGGGACGCGGTACTGGTTCAGGTACCAACCCACCGCGAGCATGGCGACCAGCCCAAACAGCACGGCCGCGATAACAACGTAGAGCATCCGCTGACGCTGACGTTCGTTCAGTCGGCGGTTCGCGGCTTTCGGGGCAGATGAGCGAGCCGATACCTGGCGTTCCGCACGGCGGCGTTGTCGCATGAAAGCGCTTACTACTCTTCGGAGTTTGCCGCACCCTCGGCGGCCTCAGCAGGGGCTTCCCCTTCGGCAACAGGTGCAGCCTCGGCAGTCGCTTCTGCCTCGGCAACCGGAGCTTCCGCGGGGGCTTCAGCAACAGCGCTCCCGGCGGGAGTCTCGGCCTCAGTCGTGGTCTCAGCGCCAGGTGCAGTGGTAGGGGCAACCGGGGCGCTCGCGTCGGTGGTCGCTTCGGCAGGGGGCCTGCCGCCGGGACGCCCATAGCCGCCTTCGCGGGGGCCGGTCCGGCGTGGACCGCGGTCCGGACGGGTCAACTCAATGAGGCTGTGACCGCCGGTGTAGGGAAGGAGGGCGAGGTAGCGCGCGCGCTTGATGGCCACGGCGAGTTTGCGCTGGTGACGCGCCCGCGTGCCCGTGCGCCTGCTGGATTCGATCTTCCCCCACTCGGAGATGAACCGCCGCAGGACGGGGACGTCCTTGTAGTCTGGCGTCTTCTTCTCCGCGCTGAAGTAGCAGACCTTCCGCCTGGGGAAAAACCGGCGCCCGCCGGGACGCCGCCGTCGTACGTTCTGCATCTACGTGCTCTCCTCCGTGATTCACGCGGGCCGATTACGCCCGCGGCGTGCTTGCTCAGAAGGGCAGGTCGTCCGGCGAGAGCACTTCGTGCCCGCCGTAGTCGGTGCCGCCCCCGCTCTGCGCGTAGGTCCCTCCCCCGTACTCACCGCCTTCGTCACTTGAGCCGGGCCTGTCCAGGAACAGCACTCGCTCAGCGATGATCTCGTTGCGGAATCGCATCTGGCCGTCATTGCCCTGGAAGGAATGGCTGTGGAGGCGTCCGTCCACGTACGCCTTACGCCCCTTGGAGAGGTACTGGTTCACCTGCTCCGCCAGGGCGTTCCAGGCGACGACGGTGAACCACTCGGTCTCCTGACGACGCTCGCCTTCGCGCGTGTTGTACGCACGGCTCACCGCGATTCGGAAGGAGGTCACCGGAGCGCCGGACGGCGTATACCGCATCTCCGGGTCCGTTCCCACATTCCCTATCACCATTATCCTGTTGAGGCCAACCAACGCTGCGCTCCCCTAGTCCTCATCCAGCCGGATGAGGAGATGCCGGATGACATCGTCCGTCAGTTTGAGGGAATTCTCCAGCACCGTGGTCCCGGTGCCTTCCATCTCGAGGTTCGCCAGGTGATAGTTGGCCTCGGTGAAGCGGCCAATCTTGTAGGCCAGCTTGCGCTTGCCCCAGTTGTTCTCGCCCACGACATCGCCGCCGTGGTCGGCCGCGACGCGCCGGACGCGCTCAACGACAGCCCCCAGCCGCTCTTCGTCGGCATCAGGATGGACCAGCAAGACCAACTCGTACTGACGCACTCCCTGCTCCCTCTCTGGTTCTGTGAATTCTCTCGCGCCTGAACCGAAAACCGCGCGGACTGATTCCGCGCACGTCACACGAGTATAGCACGCGCAGCGGTGGGGGCCGCAACCGCGCCTAGTCGTCGGTACTGTTACAGTTTCAGCACCCGCATGAGCTCCCCCATCTTGTAGCGGCGGGGTGCAAGGCCCGCAGCGTGGGCCGGGGTGCTGCCGCGTAGGGTCTGATGGGGCCGGACCCAGTTGTAGTACGTGAACCAGAACGCGAGCGCCTGTAGGTGCTTCTCCCATTTCTTGGAGTGACCGCTAGCCTCCCGCGTGTACCGCCGCAACTGCGTCCGCATCGTGAGATTGTGGCGCTCCACCAGCGAGGTGCTGCACCGGGCCATATCCGGGTTGCCCGCAACCGCGAACCGCTGCGCCCCCACGTACCGCTCCCGGCTGTCGTACTGCTTCAAGAGCATGGCGTAGTCCACCTCCGCCCCGAATGCCTCCTCGATGATCTCCGGGTACTTCTGCCAGCCGTCCGTCGTGATCTGCGGTCGACCCTTCACCCGCAGCCGCAAGTCATCCATGAACGCCTGCCCCGTCACCATGTCCCGACCGCCGCATTGCCAACTGACGATGAGCTTGCTCACCGTGTCAAGGGCCGTCCACGTCCACACGCTGCCCGCGTGCGGCGGGGCAGCCTTGGCAGCGTCAACGTTCTTTGCCTTGGCATACAGGGGAGCCCATAGCTCGTCACACTCGATATAGGCCGACGGCACCCCACGAACCGCCTCATGATGGAAATCGGCGGCGGCTTCCCCGGCATCCGCCAGCAACTTGAGCACCGTCACCGGCGACACACGCTCAAGGCGCGCCGTAGCACGCACCGAGCAACCCTCCACCAGGTGCTCCAGAATCAACGCCCGCCGCGCCGTCGATAGCCTGTTCATAACGCACCTCCCGCAAGGCGCATTCTAGCAGTTTACGGGTGCGGCAGGCATAGCAAACGCCCCGCTCGTAAGCGGGGCGTTTGAGGTATCCTCACGGGGTTATGACCGGGTAGCCAAGCGGTAAGGCATCGGTGCTGGCATCACCGAGATCGCGGGTTCGAGTCCCGCCCCGGTCTCCGCCCCGCTAGGCGTCGCGCTTGGCGCGGGCTGCGTCCGAGGCTTTCTTGGCTATCTCAGACCGGCGCTCCGGGGAAAGGGCCGCAGCGCGGGCCTCGCCCCCCCGCTGGGCGCGGGCGCTAGGCTTAGGCTTGATGCCCGTCGCCATGCGCCCGATATCCATCGCTATCTGTACCATGTCACGTTTCATAGGGCGACCTCCTATTCCAACTCGTAGGAGCGTAGCACTCGGAGACAACCCCGTGCAACCCATGAGCGGCTACCCGAACAGCCCGCGCACCTCATCGACGGTCATGCCGTCCACTATCGCGGGGTGCATGAACAGGGCCATCACCGCCGCGTCACGATCCCGGTAGCGCAGCGCCCACCGGTAGCCCCCGCTGCTCACCTTCCGCAGCCCACAGCCGGGCGCGGGCCTGTCAACGCACATGATCCCCTCGTCCGCATGGGTAGCCCGGAACAGGATATGCAACGACTCATGCAAGGCCGCCTCCACCATGTACACAGGCGGAGGCCGACCACCCCATGAGGCAACGTCACGGATGACCACCGACCCGAGCGTGTGATGCGCGCACCCCATCCAGGTCTTGTGTCCTACCGCACAGTCGGGGTTGTCCGCCGCCCCGTCCATGTAAGGCTCCGCATACTCCCATACGAGCGCCGTCTTCACCTCAGGACGGTCACCCACCTCCACCCACACAACCCCCGTCCATTCCGACAGCATGGGCATAACGGTCTCCGTGATAACCGCCCGCAGGACGCCGGGCATATCACCCGCGACCCAGTACCGCGACAAGGCAAGGATCGGGCTCTTGTAGACCACCCCGGCACGGAACAGGCCGCTACAGGCTGTCGTGACCATGCACTCGACCACCGCAGCATCCGCAGGCATCGGCGTAGGGGCTGCGGTAGGGGGCGCCGTGGGCCTTGGCGTGGGGGTTGCGGTGGGCCTTGCCGCGCGCCTTGGCGTAGGAGTGACAGCCAGCCATGCCGGGGGCGTAACGGGCTGCGGAGGCAGTAGCGTCGCGGTCGGCGTTGCGGTCGGGGGCGGCAGGGGCGCGGTGGGGGCCGCCGTGGGTGTGGCGGTGGGGGCAGGAGTAGGCGTTGCGGTGGGCCTTGGCGTGGGGGTTGCGGTGGGGGACGGGGACGGGGTTGCCGTGGGCGCAGCCGTGGGCGGCGGCAGGGTCGCGGTGGGTGACGGGGGAGCAGGAGAAGAACAGGCGGAGAGCAGGAGCACGAGCAGAACGACAGCGCGGCAGCACATGAGGAGCCCCCTTGCGGCGCGGATTGCGCTTGCCACGGCTAGTCCTCCCCCATAGGGGGCCGCAAGGGGGCGCGTAACGCGCAATCCCTCGCAAGGACTAACCGTGGCAAGCGCCACACTACGCCCGGCGATTGCCCGGCGCAACCAGCGTTGACAGCACTCCGGGCGCGAGAGAGAATAGGGGAGAAGAAACAGCCCCGCCGAGTGCTTTCTTGGAGGAAGCTCGGCGGGGCCGCGAAAGGAGGGCATCATGCCCTACGCCCCCATGCTACTGCTCCTCGGCTCTGCATTGCTACTGGCAGGCCCACCTCTGTTGTTCGTGATAGACGCGCGGCAGGACCGCGTGAACCTCGGCACTTTCAAGGCCATGGGGTTCTCCGCCTTGGCAGGGATCGCGGTGCTGTTCTCAACACAGGCGACTATCGCATCGGCAGGCGGGTAGCCCCGCCCGGCCCGATGGAAACCCTTGTCCTCCTGCTCAACTGCGTGACCGTCGTCGCCTTGGCCATAATGGGCATAGGGTTACTGCTCATCACTTACGCACTATGGCTAGGACGCCGGGGGCGGTAACACAAGGGGCCGCCCCGTCCAAGGGGGCAACCTTCCCGTTGGGCGACGGGTGCGGACGGGGCGGCCCCCACCTAGACCAAGAAAAGGAGGCTCCGATGGCTTGTCAGGTAGGAATCACAAAGTAGTGTCCCTAGAAGTGGTGTAAGAGCAGACGAGGGCTATGCAAGAAAGTGGCCATCGGGTCATCCTCATCAACAACGACGATGAAGGAGGCGACCTCGATGGCCAAGAACAGGATGGATGTGTTGGAGCTGTTGCGCA
>JAPOOH010000518.1 GCA_026713505.1 Chloroflexota bacterium
GTCTATCTCCTGTGAGAGAGGAGTAGACGGTCCTGGGTATTTATTCATTATTAGTTTCCCGAAATAGAAGAGGACGACCTGTTAAAGTCGCCCTCGGGTTAGTATTAACGTATTAATTTAGGTAGAGGCTTACTACTCATACGGTAGAACTTCTCACGCATAGCTTGTCCTCCGCGATTGTAGCCCATAGACTTAGCGATAGCGTATGCCTGACCAGGCGCTGTGTAGCCTTCGCCGTGGATCTTACTGATTTTGTCTGATAAACCACCTTGGTTGTAGAACTTAACCCGCATCGGGTCCATTACTTGACCATCACGGTTGTATTGAGCTGCATATCTATCGCTTTCGGCTTGCCAACCTTCAGCTTCATAAACATCAGGCCTTACTTTACCGGTTTCAGCATCTAAATCTTGCATTAGAGTACCTAATCGTATCATCGATTGAGTCAGCACAACACCAACACCGCCACCAAAGAACTGATCTAACAATTCTACTGTTATATCTTCTGGAGTTCTATCTTTAACGTATGCTAACGCTAATAATGCAGCATCTACGTCACTGAATCCTTGCTCTTTCCAATCGTTATATGAGTACGAGAAGTTAGCAGCAACGTCTCCGCCTATACCAGCCGCAAACTCAGCGATCTCTGGTCCTATATTCTTTGATATTTCTGAAGCGCGATGGCGTAATTTAGTAAAGATTTCTTCAATCCATCCGCCAGGAGCTTGGAATGCTTCAGGTTGGCGAGACCAGAATGTATCGAATAGATCTGCCTTGCCGTCCGTCAGACGGTATAATATATGATCTCCATCTAATCCATTTAGTCTGTTCTCAAGGAAGTTACGTATCTCTTCTGTATTCCATTTCTGTTCGTAAATATGCCTACCCCAATCCTCGAGTAAATCCATAACTTCACGACGTTCTTCGTCTATACGGTTTGCTAACTTGCCTAATACTTCGGCATACTCTGGAGACGTTTTCATATAAGATTTAACATCTGTAAGTATCTCAGTAGCTTTTTCCTTAAACTCACGAAAGCCTTCTGCGTGTCGGTAACTCTTGCGCTTCGCCGCTGTATTACGTATTACTTTAACGCCACCTCGCAAGATCTTAGCAAGAGCAGCTGGTCCTCCAACTAGTCCTACGACAGTGCCTGCAGCCGCAGACTTATTAGCGACTCCTTGGTTCTCTTTAATAGCATTTCTGACTTGTGCCTCATACTCATCCGAAAGAGCCCATAATACAGGTACAGGAAGTATATTATCCAAAAACGAAGCTGCGCTTGCTACCCACGGTGACTTAGCCAGAAAACTGTTCTGCTGCTCAGGGGTTAATTTATCCCACGCCATCTGAATTTCATCGATTTCCGGCACAGTTCTTGGATCAAACAATTGCCTATCAGATTGGTAGAAAGATTCCTGACTCATCACGGACTCTCTCGCTTCCTCCTCGGGCACTCCACGCTTCACTAGACCATCAATTTGCTTCTGCTGTTCAGGTGTAGGTTGTGCTTCCGGGCGTGCAGAGATATCCCCTGAGCCACCGACTGGTGCCTGGTTAGGGGTAGCAGAGCCCTGTTGGGACTCCGCTTTGATTTGATCGACAACTTGCTGCTGCTCTTCGGGAGATAAGTCCAAGAATGAATCGTCTACTTCGACAACGCCGATGCCGTCTATCTGTATCTGAGCCATATTAGCCTCCTGTTATTATTGACCAGCCCTTATCGATTACGCTTTGCGCTTTATCTGTAAAGCCAGATGGATTAGAGCCATACGCAGCCTCTTCGTATGCAGACTGATTGCTGTAAGCTGATTCAGACACTGCTTTAGTATCGAAGATCTTGTCCTGCTTAGTTGGACCTACCTTCACTGCTGTCTCGCGGGTAATACTAATACCCTTAACACGAGCTACAGCGTCATTGATCTGATTCATCCAAGTATTAGATGGTTGAGTTGGATCAAAGATAGTCTCCTGAGCGAACTTGATGTCGCCATCAGATGTACGTCCGAGAATCCCGGATGCAATCAGAGGCTTCACTAAGTTCTTTGATAAGGTAGCAAGACGAACATACGCATCGTAGCTATCAGGATACTTCTGGTTAGCGTAGGCAATCAACAGTTTGTCGCGTTCACTTTGCGCGCCTAATACTTCAGATCCTGCGCTAATGAGAGTAGCGATACCGCCTTGCAGGGTATCAAGTAATCCCTTAGTCTCCTCGTCGTCAATTGTGACGTGACGGTTTACGATGTCACCTGCCAGACCTGCTTTGCTTGCTAAGAACTTAGCATCCATCAGCATACGCAGAGATTCCTTCTTGGCTTCCTCTAACTTACGATCAGCTTCGCCCTTAGTAGCATCGTCCTTCTCAGCTCTTAACTGATCTTCACGAGCAATGTCTTCCTGACGGATCCGCTCAGCTTCTCGAGCTGACCGTTCTGCTTCAGAGATACGACTTAGTTCCTGCTGGTACTGAGCTTGAGCTTCTTTAGCCCCTTGAACTCCTTGTCCGACAGCAGCCATTGAGCCTGGTGTATGCACGTATGGAGAACCCTGAGGTCCAGCTTGGCCGATTAAAGCAGCCTGGTTAGCAGTAGCTATATCAGCTCCTCGTCCACCACCAGCTATTAAGGCTCCTGCCTTACGTGCTTGTGCGGCCCGTTGAGCTGCTTGACGCTGTGCATCGAAGGAATTACCACCCGCCAGGTTTGAGAAGATACCTGCGATAGGACCGCCAGCTTGCTTGTACTGTGCCTGCCGGTTGATCTTGTCAGACATACGAGCTTCCATACCAGCCTTACCTGTCGTAGGTTCCCAGTTGTTAATCTTCTCTAATACTGGACGGAACTTATCGGTACTATCCTTATCAATAACGAACTCTCCTTCGGAGAGCCACGCGGGGACAGTATCTGTGCCCATCGGTTTGCCTGGATGCGACTTCGGTGTCGCACCCCCGTAAGCATAGCCATCAACCATCCCACCATTAGCTTTGTATGACGCCTCGGCTCCGACCATTCCACCCTTAGCGAACTGCTTAACAGCCATCTCAGCTGCTTTCAGGTCCCGCGGGTGTATTTTGTTCCTAAACTGGCCTATCCGTTGCATCGCAGCGGCAGGACCTTGACTTTGTAATATACCCTTCAGCATATTATAGTCCTTATTGTCTGCTCTACGCATTACTTTGCTCCTTTGATTCGGCCAATCATATAGACTAGCGGTTCTAATATTAGACGCCACGCTTGACCGATTCGGTCGCGCTTCTTACCTTGCATCTCTGCACGTAAGTCTGCAGTCCGGTGCCTGGCGATATGCTTCAACAGAGCATAGACAGGCTTACCATACCATTTCTTACGGATAGATAACAGTGGTAAGAACATTGCGTGGTATCCTACTTCGTGGGCTTTGGTGAGGTGATCTTTTGAGTACTTCAGCCAGATAGCCTGACGGTATGATCCGAAACCATAGTCCTCGTTCATAGCTGTACAGACGATCTTGTCACTTCCACTGCTTCCACCACCGGAATCATTGTCATCACTTGGCGCAGAGTATGAATAAGAAGAACCATCGTGGCCACCTCCGGGTCCACCTGAGCTAACTGTAGGTCTCGCTGGTGGAGCTGATGAAGTCGCTGGGGCAAGTGAACTTGCAAATGGTTCTCTATCATCTCTATCACGGCTGCTAGTGGATACTACGGGTGTAGGTGTAACTACGGTGGGAGTATTACCTCTACCAGCTTCACCATAGATATTTGTAGTTGCCCCGCCGAGACGTTCAGCTTCCGCAGCGGCTGCTGCTGCATTAGAAGCAATCAAAGACGCGAAGTTATCTGAGTCTCCAGAGATATCTACTGATTCACCACGGCTATCTGTAACTACGCTTGGAGTACTTGAGGTAGCTGCAGGAGCCTTTGCTTCTTTCTCA
>JAPOOH010000119.1 GCA_026713505.1 Chloroflexota bacterium
AGGTGCGGGTGGAGGGCCGCAGGTGGTGGACGACGTAAGGCACCCATGAGGCCGAGGCCTCGATGAAGCCGAACGAGAGGTCAGGGAAGCGCTCCGGTATCTTGTGCGCAACGAGGTCGCGGAAAGCGAAGAGCGGCAGCGAACGCACGTGCGGCAGGTTGTGGGAGACGGTGCGGTCGAAGACCTGCAGCAGTCCGGGGGAGCCGCCGCCGGTGTGGATGCTGATGGCCATGCCAAGCCGCTGCGCCGCCTCGTAGATCGGGAAGAAGTACGACTCCGCGAGGGAGCGGTCGCCCTCGACGCCGCGGAAGAAGACGCCGACCGCGCCGTTGTCGCGCGCCGTCTCTATCTCCTGCAGCGACGCCTCGATGTCGCGCAGCGGAGGCACGACGACCCATCCCATGCGGTCGCCGGCGACGCGCCAGGCGTTGGCCATGTAGCGGTTGTAGCTGCGGCAGATGGCGACCTCGAGGTCGACGTCGTCGGTGATGTAGGCGAGGAGGACGGTGGGGAAGACGACCTCGGAGTCGACGCCGCGCATGTCCATGTCCTCGACGCGGGCCATGGGGTCGGTGATGTAGCGCACGGATGCGCGGATGTCGGAACGGGCGTTCTCGGAGTCGGAGCCGCCGACGGCGACGGCATAGCTGCCCTTGCCGGTGCGCTTGGGGACGGCGGTGCCGTTCACCATCCAGACGAAGTCCCGGGGGCCGTCCTCGCCATCGAGGGGGATGGAGGCGAGCAAGGGCCTGCGGTCGTACATGTCGGCGTCGAAGTGCTCCCAGACGCCGGGGTGCTCAATGATGTGGGTGTCCGCGTCGACGATTCCTGCCATGGTGCTTCCTCCTCTCGGTACGCAAGGACCGCGTGTCGCGAGTATACGCCTGCGCGAACAGTCGTCATACCGGCGCGGGTGCACACACGTCTTGCGCGGCGCGGTATACTCTCTCGCCGACGGCAGGGCTGGGAGCATCACTAAACCGGTATGGCGAACGACAGGTTCAGAGAGCAAGCGGAGCGCCTCCTGGCGCCGGCTGGGGTGGCGATAAACGGACCGCACCCGTGGGACATCCAGGTGCACGATGACCGGTTCTTCGCGCGCGTGTTTGCGGAGGGCACGCTGGGTTTCGGCGAAGCGTACATGGACGGCTGGTGGGACTCCGCCGAACTGGACGAGACGATGGCGCGCATCCTCGCATCGGGTGCGCAGCACCTCATTCCGCGGAACCTGAAGACGCTGAGACTGGCGCTCGCGGCGCGATGGACGAATCGCCAGAACCAGAAGCGGGCGTGGGACGTGGGCGACCAGCACTACAACCTGGGCAACGACCTTTTCGCCGCGACGTTCGACGCGCGCCTCACGGGTAGTTGCGGCTACTGGAAGGAGGCGACCGACCTCGACGCGGCGCAGGACGCGAAGCTTGACCTCATCTGCCGTAAGATCGGGCTCCAGGCGGGGCAGTCGGTGTTCGACATCGGCTGCGGCTGGGGCGCGTTCATGGGGTTCGCCGCTGAGAAGTACGGCGCGCACTGCACGGGCGTCACGATCTCCAGCGAACAGGCGAACTACATCGCCGAGCGGTATTCTCACCTTCCTGTGAACGGGCTGCTGCAGGACTACCGCGATGCCACGGGATCATTCGACCATGTTGTTTCCATGGGGATGTTCGAGCACGTGGGGCCGAGGAACTACCGGGTGTACTTCGAGACGGCCGAGCGACTGCTGGATGACGGCGGGTTCTTCCTTCTGCACACCATCGGTTCCAACAGGTCGGCCAACGCCATAGACCCGTGGATGGACAAGTACATCTTCGTGAACGGCGTGCTACCGTCGGTCGCGCAGATCGGGAGTGCTATCGAGGGGCTGTTCATGGTGGAGGACTGGCACAACTTCGGCGCGGACTACGACAAGACGCTCGTGGCGTGGTACGAGAAGTTCCATAGCAACTGGGACTCGCTGAAGGACCGGTACAGCGAGCGTTTCTACCGCATGTGGAAGTTCTACCTGCTCGCGTGCGCAGGCGGGTTCCGGTCACGCAACATCCAGCTATGGCAGATCGTTCTGGCGAAGCGCGGCGTGCCTGGCGGCTACGCCACGGTGCGATAGGAGCAGGGCTCTAGGAAGATGAGCCCGTTCGGGCCGCGACTGAGTCCGGCTCCCGCCGCAGGGTCTCCCGGGCAAGCACAACGAACAGCAGCGCGCATCCTCCGACCACGCCGGTGAAGATGACGAGCGTGGTCTCCAGGCCCAGGAGTCCGGCCAGCAGTCCCGCGATCAGCGGGCCGACGATCATGCCGACGCTCGTGGCCACGTGGAAGGCGCTCAGGAATACGCCGCGTTGCTCGGGGGGCGCCAGGTCCATCGCATATGTCTGCATCGTGTTGCTGTTCATCCCCTCCGCTACGGCAAATACGGCGAAGGCCATCGCAACACCGATGAAGGCCGCAGATACGCCGAGCAGGTAGACCGAAGCGCCGAGCAGGACGAGTCCGAACACGAGGGGCCACTTGCGTCCGAAGCGGTCGACGGCGAACCCGGTGGGCGCAGCCGTGAGCAACGTCAGGACGGCGCCCACGGCAACGAGATTGCCGATGACGTCAGGGCCCAGCATCAGCGTCTCCTGCGCGTGGACGGGGAAGTAGGTGCGGAAGAGGCCGGGCCCCAGCCCGACCATTCCGAAGCAGAGCGTGGCGGCCGCTATCGCCACGAACGACCTTGAGCGGAACATGCCCCAGGGGATGCCACGGCTTGCGGTGCGCACCGCACCCGAACGCCCGGCAGGCTCGTGCCCCGCGCGAGCGGGCCTGGTCTCCGGGATGATGACCAGCACGACGTAAAGGGCCACCACCTTGGTGGACGCGATGAAGATGAACACCCACCGCAACTCGAACTGCGCGGCGATGAACCCGCCGACGAGGGGGCCGGCCAACATCCCCATCCGCATCGCTGTGTCGCGGAACGCCACCGCGCGCCCGCGGCTCGCGATCTTCGTGATGTCCGCTATCAGCACGCTGGAACTGATCGTCCAGAGGGCGATGCTGATCCCGGCGAGCCCTTCCAGG
This sequence comes from Chloroflexota bacterium, assembly GCA_026713505.1. GTDB lineage: Bacteria > Chloroflexota > Dehalococcoidia > Lucifugimonadales > Australimonadaceae > Bin16. The sequence continues at coordinate 3,064 of JAPOOH010000119.1, forward strand.
AGGACGAACTGGAGGTAGCTGGTGCTGTAGAACTGCGCTACGAGAACCCCGCCGTGCCCTATCGCGGCCAGGACGAGCATCGGGCGTCTGCCCCAGCGGTCGCACAGGACACCGGTTATGGGGCCGAAGATGGGGCGGGGCGTCGCACTCAGCGCTGAGACGAAACCAACCTGGAGAAGGGTGCCTCCGAGCGCGAGCGCGAAGAGCGGACGCGCCACCCACAGCGCGCCCGTGCCGAGCCCCCACGAGAAGAAGATGATGGCGACGGGTATCGCAAGCCGGGTGAAATCCGGCGCCTGTTGCGTTTGCATGACGCGGATCGGCCTTAGATGGCCTGAGCAGCCTGCAGAGCGTCGAGCTGAGCGTCCGTGTAGCCCGCGACCTCCCGCAGCACCTCGATCGTATGCTGGCCCAGCGTTGGTGGCGGGGTGAAGCTCTCCTCGTGACCCGTCTTGATGGGATTGCCGGAAGTGCGTATGCGTCCCGCGGTCGGATGGTCTATCTCCACGAGCATGTTGCGATGGAGCACCTGCGGGTCCCGGTAGACGTCCGCGATGTCGTTGATGGGCGCGCCGGGCACGTCCCACTCGACGAACAGGCTGCGCCACTCTTCCTGCGTCTTCTGCCGCACGGCCTCCGCGAGCAGGTCCTCCAACTCGCCGCGGTGTTCCATACGGCCGTCGGCGGTCTTGAACCGGGGGTCGTCCGGCAGCGCCTCGCAGCCGGGGACGGTGCTTGCCATCATGTCCGCGGTCTTGAACCAGAACGGCTCCGTGCTGCAGTGGATCTGCACCCACTTTTCGTCGCTCGTGCGGAACGCCTTTGCCGGGATGTTGCTCGGGTGGCCCGAGCCGATGGGCTGCGGGGTGAGGCCGGAGGCGAGATAGAACGCAGCGAGGTGGGCCTGGAACGAGACCTGCATGTCTAACATGCTCACGTCCACGCGCTTGCCCTCGCCCGTTCGCGACCGCTCGTGGAGCGCGGTGAGCACGCCGAAGGCGAGGCCCCAGCCGCCGCCCACGTCGCCCATAGGGAAGCCCATGTAGACGGGGTCGTCGCCCGGATTGCCGGTGACGCTCATCGCACCGCCGAGCGCCTGCACGACGCCGTCGAACGCGGGGCGTCCGGAGTAGGGGCCGTCCTGTCCGAAGCCCGAAAGCGATGCGGAGATGATGGACGGGTTGATCTTCTTGAGCGTCTCGTGGTCGATCCGCAGGCGTTCGATGACGCCGGGACGGAAGTTGTCCATCACCACGTCCGCCTTCGCGGCAAGCGCGTAGAACGCCTCGCGGCCCAGGTCGGTCTGGAGGTTGAGCGTCACGCTGCGCTTGTTACGGTTGAAGCCGAGGAAGTAGGCGCTTTCGCCATTCAGGAAGTAGGGGCCGAGCTTGCGTGCGGCGTCTCCGGAGCCCGGCTGCTCGATCTTGATGACGTCCGCGCCGAGGTCTGCCAGCAGGCGCCCGCCGAGGGGCCCGCCAAGCACGGAGGTGAGCTCAAGGATGCGAACGTCTTCCAGCGGCATGCTCACAGGCCGGCCTCGAAGAGGAAGTCGCCGGAGGAGTGGTGGCGCAGCAGGTTCCGGGCGATGACCTGCCGCTGAATCTCGTTCGTGCCCTCGCCGATGATCATCAGCGGGGCGTCGCGGAAGTAGCGCTCGACCGGGAGGTCCTGGGTGTAGCCGACGCCGCCGTGGATGCGCATCGCCTCGGTCGCGACGTTCAGGCACGTCTCGCTGGCGAAGAGCTTGGCCATGCCGGCCTCGAGATCGACGCGCTGTCCGAGGTCCTTCTTGCGCGCGGCGTCCATCACCAGCAGGTGCGCGGCCTTCACCTGCGTCGCCATGTCAGCGAGCTTCTGCTGTATCGCCTGGTGCTCGGCGATGGGCTTGCCGAACGTGCGCCGCTGCTGCGCGTACTGCATCGCGGCCTCCAGCGCAGCGCGCGCGACGCCGACGGCCCTCGCCGCGACATTGATGCGCCCCAGCTCCAGCCCGCCCATAACGTGCCTGAAGCCTTCGCCCTCCGTTCCGCCGAGCAGGTTCGTCGCGGGAGTGCGGTAGTCCTCGAACGCTACTTCGGTAGTCTCGACGCCCCGGTAGCCAAGCTTGGGGATGTCGCGCACGACGTCGAGTCCGGGACCCTTTTCGCCGAGGAGGATGCTTATGCCGCGATGGGGCGGGTCTGCGTTCATGTCGGTCTTGCAGACGATGGCGTAGATGCTGCCGTAGCGGCCATTGGTGATGAACATCTTGCGCCCGTTCACGACGTAGTCGTCGCCGTCGCGGACGGCGCTCGTCTTGACGGCGGCCACGTCCGTCCCCGCGTCTGGTTCCGTGATGCAGAGCGCTGCACGGCGCTCTCCCTGTGCCATGACCGGCAGGAAGCGCTCCCTCTGCTCCTGCGTGCCGGAGGTCTCGATCATGTGCGCCACAAGGAGGTGGGTGTTCAGGACGCCGGTGAGGCTCATCCAGCCTTTCGCCAGCTCCTCGATGAGGAGGGCGTAGGTCTCCGCGCCCGCGCCGCTGCCGCCGTACTCCTCCGGGATGGTGGCGCCGAAGAAACCGAGTTCGCGCATCTGATCGACGAGCGCGTGCGGGTACTCGTCTGCGAGTTCGAGTTCGGTCGCGATCGGGACGACCTCGCGCTTGACGAAATCCCGGACAGTGGCGACGAGCGCGCGCTGATCTTCCGATAGTGGCATGGGTGGGGGCGCCTCAGACAAGGTGTGAGCGGGGGAAGTATAGCGTGTTGAGGGCGTCGGTCGTGTGGGAGTGATAGGGTTGCACGCATTCCGATGACGACAAAGCAACCCCGCATATCCCGATTCTGGCCGTTCCCCCGCCTCTACTACGGCTGGGCCATCATGACCGCCAGCATGCTGAACGCTGCGGCGAGCGTCCCGATGCAGGGGCCCATCCTCGGCGTATTCGTGCGTCCCATCCAGGATGAACTGGGCTGGTCTGCACTCCACATCAGCATCGGCTTCGCGCTCGGGTCCGGAGTGGGGGGCATCTCCTCCGTATGGGTTGGGCGCGTCCTCGACAGGCGGGGCGCTCGCGGCGTGACGGTGGTGGCTGGAATGATCCTTGTGGGGTGCATGGTGGGCCTCGCCGCGATGACGCAGGTCTGGCACTTCTGGGGATTCTTCGGCGTGGCGCGCGGAACGGCGGCGGCGGGCGCGCAACTGGGGACGATGGTCGCGCTGGCGTCCTGGTTCGTGCGGAAGCGTGGCCGTGTCGTCGGACTGCTTGGCGTCGGGCAGCGGGCAGGGCAGACCATCATGCCCCTCCCGATCGTTGCGATCATTGCCTGGCTGGGCTGGCGTGAAGCGTGGCTTGCGCGGGCGGGGTTCGCATTCCTCGCGCTGGTGCTGCCGAGCGCGGCATACATGCGGCGCAGGCCAGAGGACTACGGAATGCTGCCGGACGGACGGCGGCCCACGCACGACGTAAGTATCGGCGAGGCGTCAGAGGAGGCAGGGGAGGAGCTGTGGAGCCTTGCGGAAGCGAAGCGGACGGTGACGCTCTGGGCGCTCATCGTCGCGCAGGCGGCGGTGGTGTTGTCGGTGAATGCGACGAACCTGCACATCTCCGCGCACCTGCAGGACAAGGGCCTGTCGCAGCAGCAGGCGGCAACCGCGTTGACCGTCTACCTGGCGGTCGCGATGCTCTCCGTGTTCGGTTGGGGACTCGTCATGGAGCGCGTGCATACGCGCTATCTGGCACTGACCTCTGTAGCGCTCTACTTCACGGCGATGGTGCTGGCGATTGCGGTCACCTCGTTCCCCACGGCCGTGATGTTCAGCCTCGTGTTCGGCTCTGCTCTGGGTGTGTGGACAGTGGTGAGCCGGATGATGTTCGCGAACTACTTCGGACGCAGGTCGTTCGGCACGATACGAGGCTTTGCGGCACCCATCATGGCCGGGGTGAGCATGGTGGGGCCGATATTCGCGGGGCGGGTGTGGGACGTCACGGGCAGCTACGACCTGTCCTTCACGTTATTCGCAGGGGTGTTCGGCATCGCATTCGTTGCGTTCGCATTCGCCAAGCCGGTGACGAAAGGGACGTGACATGTCCTCAGGCGAACAGGGCGCCGGCCCATCCGTCGATGCGCTCGGGGGCGAGCCGCGTTACCACCGGCAGGCGGTCAAAGTCGGTGTCGGTGGAGATGATGTGCGACACGCCAAGCCGCAGCGCGACTGCGGCGTGTAGGAGGTCGCGCGAACTGACGTTGCCGTGGTGGTCCGCAAGCGCTGCAGCGTGGACGACATCCTCGGCGTAAACGGGCTCGATGCGCCCGTGCATCGTCTCGACGAATTCGTTGAAGACTTGTCTCCCGTGAGGCCATCGCCTCACTGAGACGTATCGGTGGATGATCTCCTGAAAGACCTCGGCATCCGTGAGGAACCTGTGAGGTCTGGCAGTGATTATCTGCATAACGCGGATGGAGGGCTCCCGCAGCGGGTGTTCTTCGCCGGCCGCGTACATGGGGACGTTGGCGTCGATGAACGCCCTCGGATTAGATCCCTCCGGGTTCATGGGCTGATTCCAACTCACGTGAGAGTTCCTCCGGGTCGGGCATAACCTCTCCCCGGAGGTTGATGAGCTTCTCTACGGCGCGCCTGACGCGCTCCCGCGAGTTCTCCTCGTAGGCCTCATCTATAAGCGCCCGCACCACTTCCGAGATTGACGCGCCCCTGTACTCCGCGATCTCTTCGAGTTGCGCGCGGCGCTTCTCGTCGAGCCGGACTTCCAGCCGTACAGACATTGCCGTACCTCCCTTGCCGTACGAGTCTGTACGGCAATACTTGTACGGACAATAGCATACGGCAGGGCTCAAAGTCGAGCCCTGCCGTATGTGCGTTCGTTCTTGTGCGCCCGCAGGCGCGGGGTTGTCTATCGCCCGGCTATCGCGGGGTACATGTCCGGCTTGAGCACGGACCACGGCTGGTCCGCGGGGAGGATGCGGTCGATGGCGCGGATGCCGACGAACTCGCCCTGGCTGCCCCGCGGCGTGCCACCGTCCTCGTTCACCCGTATCGATTCCTGGAGCAGTTTGCGCATCGCGATGATGGCACGGTCGCTCGTTCCGAGGTGCTCCTGGCTGCGGTCGGCGATGGTGCCCATCGTCTCCTGCAGGGCGCGGTCCTGGGTGTTGACGCCGACGATGCCGGTGAAGTTCTCCGTGCGCTGCATCTGCCGGTCGATCAGCCAGTCGTTCTCCTTGTTGCGCAACGTCCGGAAGGTGTTGCGGTCTATGTCGACGTCCCACTCGTTGCCGGTGCCCGCGAGGCGTCGGTCCTTGTCGGCGAGCGGGTTCTCGTCCCAGGTAAACGTCCAGTTGAAGACCATCGTGTTCTCGTCGTCTATCGGCACCCAGCAGTGGCCGGAGCTGCGCGGCTGCACGGGCTCGCCGCTGCGCCCGACCTGCCCGGCGCGGAGCTGGTGGAACGGGAGCACGTAGTGGTACGTGCGCACGTAGTTGCCCTCCTCCTTGGAGAGTGGGCGTACGGAGCTGTAGGTGTAGCCGTAGTCCGTCTGCTCGACCTCCAGGTAAGGGGCGGTGGAGCGGGAGCGGAGCTGGGTCTTATCGGAGAGGTCGTTGTTGTGCAGGAAGGAGGAATGGGATGTGTCGATGCCGCCCTCGACGGCCTGCACCCAGTTGCACGTCTGGACGAGCTTGGTGATGCCCCGGTGCGAGTCCGGCACGGTCGTCCACTCGAACGCGGGCGGGGGAGGGACCTGGTCTGCCGGGCCCATGTAGGCCCAGATGACGTTGCCGCCTTCCCACGTCTTGTATGCGCGCGTCTTCACCTTGTGTTGGAAGTTGCTCTGCTCCGGCTCGTTCGGCTGGTCCACGCAGACGCCGTTCACGTCGAACTTCCAGCCGTGGTAGAGGCAGCGAAGGCCCTCTTCCTCGTTCCTGCCGAAGTAGAGTCTCACGCGGCGGTGCGGGCACGCGTCCGGCAGCAGGCCGACGCGGCCCTTCGAGTCGCGGAAGGCCACCAGGTTCTCACCCAGGAGCCGCACGCGCACGGGGTCGCAGTCGGGCTCAGGCAGCTCGAAGTCCATGAGGGCGGGGATCCAGTATCGCCGCATGGCTTCGCCCATGGGCGTGCCCGGGCCCACGCGGGTGATCAGTTCATTGTTCGCGGTGGACAGCATCGCTTGTTCCTCCTTCAGCCTGAGCTGCTTTCACGACATAAACCTAACTGCCGCTGATTGTACTACTCCGACGTGCGGCTCTACACAACCCCGCCGTTCATGCAGGCCTAAGTCTCGATGTTGGCTTCGTAGAAACTGTGCCAGGCGTCTATGGCGAGGTCCCACACATTGCCGATGACGGGCCAATCGCGTGCGACCGGCGTGCCCCACTCTGAGAGCAGGAGGTAGCCGTATATGCCGACGATGATAATCTCGAAGAACACCGCCGGGATGATCGTCCAGTA
>JAPOOH010000120.1 GCA_026713505.1 Chloroflexota bacterium
CGCCCTAGGGCCCCGCAGGGGGAAAGAAAGGCTGCTGCCGTCCGAGGGCACCCCGCTGTCCCGGGAGCGCATCCCCTACCCGGTCCCCTAGGAGTTGTCGCCGCCCGAGGCGAGCCTCTACAAGGCGGTCACCGACTACGTGCGCGAAGAGTTCAACCGCGCCGAAGCCCTTCAAAACGACCGGCGCGCCGGTACGGTCGGTTTCGCACTGACCATCCTGCAGCGCCGCCTGGCGTCTTCCCCCGAGGCCATTTACCAGTCGCTGCGCCGTCGCCGCGAGCGCCTGGAAAGTCAGTTGCGTGAGATGGAGGTGATGCACCGTGGCGGCCGCCCAACATCCCTGTCGTCGATGAAGCAGGGTTATGATCAAGAGGATGTCGAGGACCTGGACGAAGCCCCTGAGCACGAGGTGCTGGCCGCAGAGGAGGCCGTCCTCGACCAGGCGACCGCGGCAAAGTCCATCGCCGAACTCAGGGCGGAGATCGACACTCTGAAGGGACTGGAGGGCCTGGCGCTTAACGTACGCCGCGGCGGCACCGATACCAAATGGCGGCAGTTGGCGAGCCTGCTCAGCGAGATCTTTACCGTGCACGGGCAGGCCGACCGGGTTGCGGAGCCGGACGTCCCATACGGCGCCGGGCCCATCCCGCGGCCGGAGTCGTCGCCGCGCCAGAAGCTGGTCCTGTTTACCGAGCACCGCGACACGCTGAGCTACCTGAACGACCGCATCACCACTCTGCTCGGACGTGCCGAGTCTACCGTGCAGATTCACGGCGGCATGGGCCGCGAGGACAGGCTCAAGGCGCAGGAGGCCTTCCGCCACGACCCCCACGTGCAGGTACTGCTGGCCACCGATGCCGCCGGCGAGGGCATCAACCTGCAACGCGCCCACCTGATGGTGAACTACGACCTGCCCTGGAATCCCAATCGCCTGGAGCAGCGCTTCGGCAGAATTCATCGCATCGGCCAGACCGAGGTGTGTCATCTGTGGAATCTCGTCGCCGAGGGCACCCGCGAGGGTGACGTCTATCGCCGCCTGCTGGACAAGCTGGAGCAGGCGCGCGAGGCCCTTGGCGGACAGGTGTTCGACGTTCTCGGCAAGCTCGAATTCGACGGCCGGCCCCTGCGGGACCTGCTGCTGGATGCCATACGCTACGGGGAACAACCGGAGGTTCGCGCCCGCCTCAATACTGCCATGGACAACACCCTGGAGCGTGGCAAGCTCCAGACGCTGCTGGAAGAGCGCGCCCTGGCTCAGGACGCCATGGATGCCCGCCGCGTTCACCGCATTCGCGAGGACATGGAACGCGCCGAGGCCCGGAGGCTGCAGCCGCATTACGTCGAGTCCTTCTTCCTGGAGGCCTTTCAACGGCTGGGCGGCACGGCCGGGAGGCGCGAGACGAGACGCTACGAGGTTACCCACGTGCCCGCGACCGTGCGTGGACGGGACCGCCTCATCGGCATCGGCGCCCCGGTACTCTCCCGTTACGAGCGCATTGCTTTCGACAAGCCCCTCGTTGCGCCCCAGGGACAACGCTCGGCGGCGTTCGTCTACCCCGGACACCCTCTGCTGGATTCAGTCATCGACCTGACCCTGGAACGTCACCGTGACCTGCTGAAGCGGGGCGCCGCATTGGTGGACGACCGCGACGACGGTCCGGAACCGCGCGTCCTGTTCTATCTCGACCGCGCAATCCAGGATGCCAGCCTGACGCGCGCTGGCGAGCTCCGGGTGATATCCCGGCGCATGCTGTACGTAGAGGTCGACGCCAATAGCAAGGCGCGGCACCTGCGTTACGCGCCGTATCTCGATTATCGTCCCCTGACTGGGGATGACCCCGGGCTGGACGACATTCTC
>JAPOOH010000569.1 GCA_026713505.1 Chloroflexota bacterium
CGCCTTCAGCCCCGCCTTCGCGTTCGCCGTCGTCGCCGTCAGGCGCGCGTGCGTCGTCCCGTTCGGCACGGTGACCGCGTAGCCCGTGGTGCCCGCCGCGAACGCGCCGATGTCGAGCGCTGCAAAGCTCCCGTCCGCGCCGGCCTCCACCGACAGCCCCGCCAGGTCCGCGTTCGACAGCGGCGCCCCCGCGCGGGTCACGACCACCGTGTAGGTCCGCCTGTAGCGCACGTCCTCCGCCGTCACCACGATCTCGATCGTGTTCGCGCCAACCGCCAGGCGCACCGGCGTGGCCGGGTCCCCGCCGTTCACCGTCACCGTCGCCTTCGGATCTTCCGCGCCGAGGTTGAGCGCGATCCTGGATATGTCGTAGGGCACCGTCGCCGTGTAGGACAGCGTCTCCGGGTCGAACGGAGGGTTCAGGACCACGTTCCGGGCGTCGGCGTCCGTGGCGGCGGCCGCGGCGCACAGCGCCACCGCCAGCAGCATCGCAATCCGGGCAAGCTTCTTCATCGGGAACGCTCCCTATCGCCCTAACGGGATGATGTGAATCCGCCCCAGCCGGTCGTTCGCAGCCTTCCAGTCGTAGTTTTGCTGGAAGAGGATCCGGTAGGGCTCACTCGTAACGCCGCTGAGCGTGAACGTGAGCCTCGGATGGCCCCAGCCCCCCAAGGGGGATTGCATGTCCAGCTGCTTGGGCGTGCCGCTGTCGCCGCCCCCCCAGGTGAGCGTTCCTCCGTCGATGCCGTGCACTGCGTAGCGCACCTTCGCGCTGACCCCGGTGATGGCCGTGTTCGTCCAGGCCGGCGCCACGGTGATGTAGCGAATGCCGGGACTCACCTGCACCGTGTATATGTAATCGGGGACGCCCAAGCCCTGACTGGTGGAGGAGGAATTCAGGTGCAGGTCTCGCGTGCCGTCGTTGACCGTCATCCCTGTCATCAGGTCCGGGTCGGGGACGTTGGTAACGCTGTAGGGGGTCGTGGCGGCCTGCACGGCGGACCAGTCGCTCCAGCCGTTGCCCGCCCCGGGCTGGCCGTCATTCGCCCGCACCTGCACCTGGTAGGCCTCCTCGCCCACCAGGCCCGTGATCGTCGCCGTCGTGGGGGCTTCCGTTTGCCCGGCCACGGTCTCCACCGCGATCGTCACCCAGCCTGTCGAGGGGTCGCCCGCCGTGGTGGCGGCCTGGTCGGCCGCCGACGCCTGCTTGTGGCGCAGCTGATACACACCCCCCCGCCCCGCCGGCTCCGCCCGCGCCGCGGCCGCCCGCCGGTCCCCCGGCGCGAGCGACAACCCGGCCGGCGCCGCCGGGCGGTCGTTGTCGAGGACGGACAACTGCATAACCTTGGGAGCGCCCAGCACGTGCGGGCCACTGTCCCCCGCCTCAAGGCGCAATCCCCCCCCGCCAGTATCGTCGTTGACGTCGTTTTCGACCGGGAGGTTTGCCGCCAGGTCGACCTCGACCGAACCGGTTCCGGCGGGCAGGGCGATCGTCCGCGGCAGGTCCCTGAGCCTGCCGGGCGCGTCAGGGTCATTCAGGAGCAGGCGCACGCTGCTGGTCGTCGCCAGAGGCGGGGCGACGGTCAGCGTGATCGGGGAGGGCGACGCGCCCTCCACCGCCTCGACAATGGGTGCGCCGAAGGAGACGGCCGGCGCGGACGGCATGCCCGTGCCGAACGCCCAGGCGCCGGCGCCGTCGGCGTTGCTCGCCCGCACCCGCACCCGGTAGGTCGTACCGTTGTCGAGACCGCCAATCGTGTGCGAGGGTCCTGACCCGCTGTAGTTTCCGTACGCCCAGCCGGTGGCGGGGTCGTTGCCCGAGACCGCGGCGTCGTCGGCGACGTCCGCCGCCAGCGCCGAGGTGTAGTGCACGCTGTAGCCCGTCACCGGGCCCGCAGGCGCGGTCCAGGACAGGTCCAGCCCTCCGTCGGCCGCGGCCACCGTCAGGTTCGACGGCGCGGCGGGGACGGTCCCCGGCGTGCCCGCGCCGAACACCCAGGCGCCGTTGCCGTTGGCGTTCTTCGCGCGCACCCGCAGCCGGTAGGTCGTGTTGTTGACGAGCGACGAAATCGCCTCGGTGGCCGTCGTGCCGGAGCGGGTGACCGCCACCCAGGCGGTGGCGGGGTTGCTGCCCGACGCCGCCGCGTCGTTGGCGACGTCCGCCGCCGGCGCCGAGGTGTAGTGCACGTCGTAGCCGGTGATGGCGCTGACCGGGCTCGACGGCGCCGTCCACGAGAGATCCAGCTTCGCGTCGCCCCGCGTCACCGTCAGGCCCGTCGGCGGCCCGGCGGGGGCGCCGGGCGTGCCGCTGACCGTGACCCAGGCGGAGTTCACGATTTGACGGCGGTCGCTGCCGTCCGTGCCGGGCTGCCAGCTGACCGCCCGGATCCGCAATTCGTAGAAGGTCCCGTTGCCAACGGCGTGGTCTGCACCGGCATCATCAGTCTGATCGCCGGTGAAGGTGTAGGTGGTGTCGGCGGGCGCAAAGGATGTGTCGGCAACAAAGTCTACACGGCCAAATCCGGTGTCCTGCTTTTTCCACTGGATCTCGAAGTGACTTGCCGTCCAGGTGCCCCAGGAGCCGGGCGCCTGCCAGGTGAGGGTCAGGCTGCCGTCCCCGGCGGCGACTTGCACGTTCCCCGGCGCGCCGGGGGCAACGATCCTGGGCGTGCCCGCGCCGAACACCCAGGGGCTGTTGGCGCTGGCGGTTTTCGCCCGCACCCGCACCCGGTATTCGGTGTTGGACAGTGACGAAATCGCCTGCGAGGCAGTGGTGCCGCTGCGGCTCACCGCCACCCAGGCCGCCGACGGGTCCGCGCCCGAGGCCGCCGCGTCGTGGGCGACCGCGTCGGTGCCATATGCCGACGTCGAGGTGTAGTGCACGTCGTAGCCCGTCAGCGTGCCCGAGGACGCGGTCCAGGACAGGTCCAGCTTGCCTTCGCCCGGCGTGACCGTCAGGCTCGTGGGCGCCGCGACGTCCGGGACGGCCGGTGTGGCGCTCCCAAAATATTGTTTAGCATTTGCGCCGGCACCCGCCTCGCGTTCCACGGTGAACCGCAACCGGTAGGCTTGGTCGTTTGTCAGGCCGGTGATGGTGTACTTGGTCGCAAGGCCGCGGAGGCCCGCGTCCACCCATTCCTCGGCCGGGTCCGTGCCGAGTTCCGCAGTATTGTGCACCGTGGTTGACGCGGTGTAGGCCACCTCGTAGTGGGTGGCCGGTGCGTCACCGCTTAAGGAGGAGGTGTCAACGCGCCACGACAAGGCCAGCGATGCGTCGCCCGGCGTCACGAATATGTGGCTTAATCCATAGACTTCTCGCACACCCGTAAAGAAAACGATGTCGGCGTACCTGCTGCAGCGGCGCTCGCATGCTCGAACCGCCACCCGGTACTTGGTGCCCTCCAGGATCGGCACGGGGGAATTGCTGTCGGAAATAACCAGGCTCGTTGTCCCCGCTGGCACGGTAATCGAATACCGCAGTTGGCTGACCTTCCTGGTGGCAAGGTCGAACGCAACCTCGTAGCCGGTGGTGGTCGACGTGCCCGCCCACGTCCAGGCGACATGAATCCGGTTGGTAGTCGTAAGATCTTCGAGGTCGGTCGGCACCTCGGGTATGCCACCCGTGGTCGTGCCCGCGCCGAACACCCAGGCGCTGTTGGAGCTGCTGGTTTTCGTCCGCACCCGCACCCGGTAGGCCGTGCCATCGGGGAGGCTCGAAATCGTCTGCGAGGCCGTCGGTGGGCTGGCCTCGGTGCGGCTCACCGCCACCCAGGCGGTGGCGGCGTCGGAGCCCGAGGCCGTCGCGTCGTCGGCCACCGCGGTCGAGGACGTGTAGTGCACGTCGTAACCCGTCACCGTGCCCGAGGGCGCGGTCCAGGACAGGTCCAGCTTCGCTGCGCCCCCCGTGACCGTCAGGTTCGGGGGCGCGGCGGCCGGGGCCGCATCCTGCGTGTCGCCGTCCTCGATGATCACCTGTACCGAAG
>JAPOOH010000554.1 GCA_026713505.1 Chloroflexota bacterium
AACCGAGCAGGTCTCCGCCTTGACGGTGCAGTGCGAGGGCCGACTTGCGCTTGGCTTCTTCCCAATCCGCGCGGCCAGGAGCACCGTGCCGGAGATCGTGCAATGCGAGCAACCCTTCGTTGCTGATCCCCGGAAGCGCGGTCTCCAGCGAAGGCAACACCTGTGCCAGGAAACGCAAGGCAACATGGCGATCGGGCGCATTCAGCACTTCGCGGCAGATGCGATCCGCCTGCCCCGCATTTACTGCCGGGTACACCGGTGGCTCCGTGCCGGTGGCTCCGCACAGCGATACTCCTTCATGATGACGCACGGCGACCAATACTGGTGCCGCGCGCCCCCGCCGACGTGCCTTCCAGCCGTGCAATAGAACTCGTGCAGTTGGCGGCGCAGCAGATCTCGCCACGACCACCTCAAGCGCGTGGTCACCGTGGCCTACATACAGAGAACCTTGCTTCCAGCCGGAATCTGCCGGGGGCGTCCATGGACGGGCTACACAGTCTGCAAGAAACTCAAGGTCAGTCTGCATCGCTGGGCTCCCAAGTGACGGCGAACGAGAGTGAGACTCGGCCGCACCTACTTCGCGCCCGCGTGCCGCCGTCTGGCTATAGAGGCTATCGGGCTCCGGTCGCCGCGATGTTCATTTCGCGTACGAGCATCGGAACAAAGCTCTCGTGAGGGCCATGCTGCTGCTCTCCTAGCGTCGCTGTAATGGATTCACAGAGAATCGGGTGAGAAAAGTTGAGCTGCTTTGGCGCAGTTGGTTCTCGGTCCAACCGACTGCGGATATCGCAGCTCACGTGTGCCGGCAGCGCCCTCAAGATCGCCGCAAGGTGTTCGGGGCCGAAATCGAAGGAAATGCAATGAATCTCATCCGCATACAACGTCTCCATCATGAGGGTGTATTGACCGGGGCGGCCCACGGCATCGAACCCATAAATCGGTATCATGAAGAAGTCGTACCTCGTGTGCGGGCTGTCGTAGCCATCTCTTATCAGTCGCATTCCGTAATCGGGCCGGATTGTCTCTCCATCAACCATATGGAATCGCTAGCAGCATTACCTTGCCGCCTCGTCCAAGCGCGGCCCGAACACTGTCTTGAACTTGACAAACCACTCGAACATCCAGCCTTCTACAGTTCGCCTGCGGAATCGGCCCCACCTCTCACGGCCTCAGCGTTCAAGTGCTCTTCGTATGTCGTCCAGCTTCTTGGCGTTTTTCGTTATGGTCAAGTATTGCTGACATACTAAGTCGCTGATCTCTTTGATCAGCGCTTGCCGCGTCTCTTTGTCGGCGGATTCCAAGTAGCTGAGACGCGCGCTTATCGTCCTTTGGATGCCCATCGCGCTCCGCGCACCTTCGCCGTAAGCCGCCCAGTAGACTTCAATGTAGGAGTATTGCGGGAAATCCTCTCTGCAGACTCGGCTGATTTGCTTCCCCTCTCCAACCAAGCGGGCGATCAGGTCCCGATGGTCATTGTCCATGCTGGCTCTCCCGGTTGCAGCCCGACTCGACTAGCCCGACATTATCGGACACCCCGCAAATGCTGAATGCGGATCGGAACCGGAGATTGGCCTCAAACAATGCC
>JAPOOH010000121.1 GCA_026713505.1 Chloroflexota bacterium
CTCGTCGCGGTCCCCGGCCACGAAGCCCCCACCGCGAGCGACCTCGGCGGGCGCTACCTGCTCGAGCCGGAGGGCACGCGCTGGATAGACGGTCCGCTCACCCGTGCGGTCAAGCACGGCGGCATCTGCTACCTGGACGAGGTCGTGGAGGCGCGGAAGGACACGACGGTGCTCATCCACCCGCTCTCCGACCACCGCCGCCTGCTGCACATCGAGAAGATGGGCGAGGTCGTGGAGTCACACCCCAACTTCCTGCTCGTCATCTCCTACAACCCCGGCTACCAGAGCGCGCTGAAGGACCTGAAGCACTCGACACGCCAGCGTTTCATCGCCATCGAGTTCGACTTCCCCCCGCGCGACCTCGAGGGCCCGATCATCCAGCACGAGAGCGGAGTCGACATCACGACCGCCCAGCAGCTGGCGCTGCTCGGAGAGAAGATACGCAACCTCATCGGCCAGGGGCTCCAGGAGGGCGTCAGCACGCGCCTGCTCATCTACGCGGGCAAGCTCATCGAGCAGGGCATCGCGCCCCGCCGGTCGTGCGAGGTCGCCGTTGTCTGGGGTCTCACCGACGACCACGAGACCCAGGCGAGCGTGATGGAGATAGTGACCTCCATCTTCCCGTAATGGCGGCCACCTTGCAGAAGACGCCGATACCGGCGGAAGCAGCCTCCCGCATGGAGGAACTGCGGAACGCTCTCGCCTCACGCGAGCCCTCCGCGCCGTCTGATACGGGCGCAGCGCGGCCGGCGGGCGTTCTCATCCCCCTGCACTTCCACGACGGCGAGTGGCACGTCATCCTCAACGTGCGGTCGCAGTTCGTGGGGCTTCACCAGGGCGAGATCGCCTTTCCCGGCGGGAAATTCGAGCCGACGGACCCGGACATGCTGGCCTGCGCTCTCCGCGAGGTCCACGAGGAGATGGGCATCGCCCCGGCGGATGTGGACGTGCTCGGCGCACTCCACCCGGTGCTCACCCGGACCGACTACCTCGTCTGGCCCACGGTGGGGCTCATCCCGCACCCCTACCGGTTCGAGGTCGACGAGAACGAGGTCGCCGAGATCATCGAGATTCCGCTCGATAACCTGCTCACCGATGGCGCGGAGCGCCACGAGGCACGGCTGAACCCGGACGGCGGCCTGCTGCAGCGGAAAGCGTACGTCCACGGCCCGCACCTGGTCTTCGGCGCGACGGCGTGGATACTGGCGCAACTGCTGGACCTGCTGAAGGACCTGCGCCCCGGCGACGAGGGGCGTGAGAAGGAGACGGCGTGACGAACGAGCACGACAGCGTCATCCAGGAGCTCAAGAAGCACCCGTCCGCACTGATCGCCGCCTACGAGGCGGTCAGCGACGAGGTGGCGGAAGCGCTCGGTCCCGCACCTGCCTTGCGGTGGGCGCAGCAGGGCGTCCGCATCGCGGCGCAGGGGCCGCGCGCGTGGGAAGCCGCCACGGAGTACTTCAAGGCATCGCCCCAGGTCGTGCAGACCATCGGCTTCACCCAGTTCGAGCGGTGGGTGGAGAGCGGCATCGAGCTCACGACGGAGGCGCCCGTCATCGCAGCGTCGTTCTTCCGCGCCAGCCCGCGCGTTCTGCCGACGCTTGCGCCGCGCCACATCAGCGGATGGGCCTCGCTCGGTCGCGGCCTCTCCAGGGGTACCTGGAAGTCGTCCAGCCTCGCGGCCCGCTTCTTCGACGTGAGCGACGACCTCGTTCAGCAGGTGAACTTCCACGAACTGCAGCTGTTCGTCTCGCTCGTGCAAACGCTCGCCAGCCGCTCCTACGACCTCGCAGCGGAGGCGCTCGTGCTCGGCCAGCGCGTCCTGCCCGGCGTCAGCGAGCGCGAGGAGCTCATATCGCTCGCCAAGGTACTCGCTGAGACGAGCTGGCGGGAGGTGCGCGGCTCCTTCGAGGCAGCGACCCGCGTTGGCAACAGCGTCGACCGCCGTCTGCGCCCGCGCTACTTCGCGCTCAGCGAGCGGCTCCCCCCCCCCGGGGCGGGGCACCGCGCCGCC
>JAPOOH010000122.1 GCA_026713505.1 Chloroflexota bacterium
CGGCCGCCCAGGCAGGCAGCACGACCGACCCGGAGGCGATCCGCGACGCGCTCAGGAGCGTCGCCAACCCTCCGGGCGAGGGGGTGGGGCCCGGCGTGCGGGGCAACGCGCATGCGCTCGCCCTGGTAGCCGAGGGCAAGGATATCAACTACGAAGGGGCGTCCGGCCCGGTGGACTTCGACGAGAACGGCGATGTGACCGGGCCTATTGAGGTATGGAAGGTCGAGGATGGGGAGATCAGGTCCACCGGTAGACTCGAGCTGCCGTAGCTCGAGGCTGCACCGGCAAGCGCACGGTGGACCTGGAGGCGCGGACGTTCATGTCGAAGTGGAGGGGGGGTCTTGGTCGCCCCCGGGACACGTTCAAGGTGGTTCGCCGGCGTCCCGGTATGGCCATCAGGGGCATGCGCCGGCTGGCATCGAGGGGCAGGGAGCGCATCGTTACCGCCCCTTGTTATGGGCTGACGGCCTCGCTCATAAGTTCTACGGTGGAATTCGACTGCCCAATGATCAGCAACACTCTGTCCCCGTCTATTCCAGATGTGTGCTGCTCTCGGAGCTGTTCCACAGACGCAGCTTGTCTCCCGATGTCATGGGCTTCCCGGCCCCCGCCGCCTTTGCGTAATCCGAATAGGCTACGAAGAAGTCCTGGGCATCTTTGGTCGAATCCCAGGCGGACAGCGAAACCAGTGCGCTTTCCTTGCTGGTTGGATTCCGCACGATCGCATACGAGTCCCTCCCCAGCCTGCCGCGGAGTTGTAGACCTGATCGTATTCGAGCTTGCTCTGCAGCATCAGTTTCAGGAGAAGCTCTCCAATCGTCCCGGAATCCAGAAGCTCCCACGATGACCCCAAAGAGTCAACGACGTCACGCAACGTCACGCGAACCGGGGACTCCCCCGCAAGGTACTTCTCAGGATGAAGTATCTGCTCCGTGGACACCGGCGGGTTGGCGTATGCCCGGTCTATCCTCGGCGTTCCACCATTCCTGCGCGATAGGCGCGCCCCGCGCCTTCCACAGACTCCACGGTCGCCGTTGCCAGACCCCATCTAGCGGAGTGCAACCGCTATTGTCACATTAAATCACGAGGCTCTCGCCAAGTGTTCACCAATTCGCTGTTATTGTGGCCTCTAGGAACGTCTGAGCCCGCCGAGCTGAGAGGGTCGGCACTGCTCCCATGCCCCACACCGCGCAGACAGCGCCCCCGGAGCCCAACCCGTGTGGACGGGAAGCTTGCCGCTCGTTGCTCCGCTGCTAGCGCTGCCGCTCGCCGCGGGGCCAGTCCGCCCCGCCGACTGCCACGCCGGACATCCAGGGTGTCCCGGTACAGACCGAACACGCGGTAGGCTTCCCGAATGCTCATGCCCACTACCATCACTGCCCAGGGAACCCGTAGAGATACGTCCACGCTGTACATCCCTGGCCACCATCGAGAGGGTCGGCTACTACCTTATTGACGACGATGGACAGTACGGTACTCAACCGGCAAACGGCAGCAATCTCTCCACCCACGCGGCCCGATATATCTCCGCCACTTACAGCCGAACCGGAATCCGTCGCAAGTAGCGGATATTGCCCCCTATGTTGGGTCAACGGGCTATCGCCGGCGGCGTGGCCGCGCCGGATTCTCGGAAATGCCCTGCTCCCCCCAGCATTCGACGGTGCCGTCCGCCTTCGACCCGCAGGCGTGGAATATCTCGAGGTCGATCGCGACGAACGCCCCCTCGGAGAGCGTGGTCACGTTCTTAAGATCTCGGCCCTAGCATTCGAGTGTGCCGTCGGTCCTCAACCCACAGCTCTGGTGATTGCTCGTGCTTACGGACAGGAACTCCCCTCGGGCGGCGAGGATTCGCCGTATTCGTCCAGTCCCCAGCATTCGATGGTGCCGTCGGTCCTCACCCCGCAGCTGTGGTGCATTCCAGCGCTGACGGAGGCGAATGCTCCCTCGGGCGGCTGCTGTCTGGTCCCCAGGCTAGCGGAATGTAACCGATATTGTCACACTAAATCGCGAGTTCTCGCCAAAGTGTTCACCCATTCTGTGCTACTATGGCCTCTAGGAACGTCTGAGCCCGCCGAACTGAGAGGGTTGGCACTGCTCCCATGCCCCCACACCGCGCAGACAACGCCCCCGGAGCCCATCCCGTGTGGACGGGAATCGTGCCGCTCGTTGCTCCGCTGCTAGC
>JAPOOH010000579.1 GCA_026713505.1 Chloroflexota bacterium
ATGCACCACGTTCCGATGTAGGCGTATTCGAAGCGGACACCTTGCGACGCCAGCCGGTCGAGGTTCGGAGTCTGCACCCATGGATAGGACCCAGCGTAGGATCCCACCGTCCGGTAGGAGTGGTCATCGGTGTAGATGAATAGTATGTTCGGCCGTTCCGGTGTCGCTGGCTGGGCGACTGCGACAGTCCAGCAGAGCACGGAGAGAGCGGTGGCGGCGACGAGGCGAGAGCACATTCTTAAGGACATGAGAACCTTGCGGGTAGGCACAATTGTATAGGTAGCAGTGAGGGATTGCACCCAAGAAGATCCCTCACTGATCCCCGTGGGCAAGCCCAACCACAGCTATAGCGACCCGCGCCTTCCGCTATAGGCGGTACTCGGCCTCTGGCCAGTCATCGTCGTGTTGCGCTGCAGTATCTTGGGCGAGGCGGCAGGCTCCAGTCCGACAAGCCGCAAGCCGACGATTCGACGGCGCTGACCACCAAGGTCTTACACAGAGAGGCCGTCAACCGTGGCGATCCCGTGTGGGCTCGACGATTATGTCGGCGGCTGCCGTAACAATGTCCCCCGCGAGATCGAGCGCTCGACGCGACTGATCCGCTGAAAATGCCTCTTCAGGCGTCCCTTCAACGAGTCCGGTCGGGTAGCGCGTCGGAACGTAGTACAAGTCAAGTTGGCGTGCGCCGGAGAGCAGCACTTCGAGGCTCGCAATGTCCAGGCGCTCGATGAGTTGCCGGATGCTATGGCCAAGGACCGTTCGCGCCCCCTTGGCATAGTGGATCGCCTTGACCGCCTTCTCGGCGGCTTGGTGGGCATTGAAGCAGGCGTGGGCGTGAAAGCCGGCATTTGCGGCCAGCACGGCATAGTCGAGGTCCTTGCGCGCGGTTTCGAGCCATCTGCGCGAGGCGCGATCTGAGTCTCTCATTCGACCTCCCGCCCCACGGGGAAGATGGTCTTCCCCTCCGTTGCGAGGGTTGCGAAGACATCGAGACCTGTTTGCACCCCTCGCTCGAACTCCGGTGGTGTGAAGACAAGGAGGTCGAGCGAAACCGGAAGCGCGTCGTACAAATCGCCGAGCAGACCGCCTCGATCCAGTCTTGGAAGATCCGTTTCGATCACGACGACGAGATCGAGGTCTGACCACGCATCGGCGACACCGCGAGCGTAGGAACCGAAGGCGATCGCACGTTTCGCGCCTGCGGCGCTCAGTGGCTCGGCTGCGAAGTGGGCGAGATTCGCCAGCGACCACTTAGATGGCTCGTTGAAGACTGCGACTCCCCCGTCCATAGACTCATGTTCGCAGGGCCTTACAGGTCCGTCGGTCGATCGGAGGCTGGGGAGCCTCACATATGTCATCTCTGAGAACTCGGTGTAGGCGGTCTCGACCCTGGAGTTCGTCGAGCAGTCTCACCCGATCTCTCCCCGGATGGAAGCCGCTGACCTAGTCGGTCGAGCTTCCGACGACCCGCGTGCATTCAAGCTCAGCCCGGACGGCTTGCGGAGCCGTTGCCTGAGGTGCGCAAGATCGACCTGTCTGCCGTGGGTTCGTTCCGATGCATGTGCTTGCTGGGCGGTGGCTCCCCGAGGCCCAAACACTAGCAGGCGAGGTCCGCGCGCTCGACGCGCAAGCCATCCAAGTTCCCGAGCACGGCGAGCGCCAGGCGATCTTGCTGGGACCATTCGTTGGCCAGCGCCTCGATTTCAAGAGCTGTCACGGCCTCGATATCGTCGTTGATCTCGTCTAGCGAGCGGACCTGGCCGTGGATCGCTTCCTGGCGCGCCAAGTTCGCCATGCGACTGCCGGTCGATTCCAAGCCCAGCATGAGACTGCCTTTGAGATGGTCCTTGGCCCGCCGGAGCTCAGGCTCGGGGGCCGGTCCATCCTTGAGATCGCGGAATTCTCGCAGCGCATACTGGAGCACCATGGGCAGGGCTTCGAGCGACGTGCCCACGCCCACCGAGAGACATCCTGCGTCGGAATACAGGCCGAGGTCGGAATAGACGTTGTAGGCCAGTCCCGCTTCTTCGCGGATCTTCTGGAACAGCCGGGAGCTGAAGCCGCCGCCGAGCAGCGTGCTGAGCACCAATCCCGCGAATCGCCTGGGGTCGAGGGCAGAGAAGGTCTCCACGCCGAGCAGCACATGAACCTGTTCCAAGGACGGCTTGTCGCGCAGGACGATTTCTGCG
>JAPOOH010000123.1 GCA_026713505.1 Chloroflexota bacterium
AAGGAGTGAGGTCTGAACAAGGAGTGAGGTCTGCACAAGGAGTGAGGTCTGCACAAGGAGTGAGGTCTGCGAAGGAGTGAGAGGCTGCGAAGGATGAGCGCCATGCAAGGGGTGAGAGTCATGCAGGGGTCTGCTTGCAAGGAGAGGGGGACCACTCTCCCTGGCCGCCCTCCCGCGCCTGCGGAGGGGGATGGGCTGATGCCATGGCGCGTCCATCTGGCAGTGGAGCAGCGGCGGCGATAAGATGATGCACCGAGACCAAGCAGGCGGCCGCGGCCGCCGAGCCGAAGGAGTCGATCTTCACGATGACGGAAACGAAAGCGTCCCGGATAGAGAAAGACACGATGGGAGAGATGGAGGTGCCGGCGGACGCTTACTGGGGCGCGTCCACGCAGCGCGCCGTCCTCAACTTCCCCATCAGCAACCTGCGCTACCCGCCCGCCTTCATCCACATGCTGGGGCGCATCAAGCGCGCCGCCGCGCGGACCAACGCCGGGCTCGGCCTGCTCGACCAGGCCGTCGCCGACAGAATCGATGCCGCTGCCTCCGAGGTGGTCGACGGGAATTGGGACGAGCACTTCGTGGTGGACCTCTTCCAGACCGGCTCCGGCACGTCCACCAACACGAACGCGAACGAGGTCATCGCGCGCCGCGCACGCGAGCTGACGCCCGGCGTGAACGTTCACCCCAACGACCACGTCAACATGGCGCAGTCCTCCAACGACGTCATCCCGACGGCAAGCCACCTCGCCGCGGCCGAGGCGCTCAACGGGGAGCTCATCCCTGCCCTCGAACAGGCGCGGGCGGCGCTCGCCGCCAAGTCCGGGGAGTTCTGGGAGATCATCAAGACCGGCAGGACACACCTGCAGGACGCCACGCCCATCCGGCTCGGGCAGGAGTTCGCCGGATACGCCAGCCAGCTCGAGCTGAGCATCGCGCGCCTGCGCCCGCATGTCGAGGCGCTGTCCGAGGTCGCGCTGGGCGGCACTGCGGTCGGCACTGGCATCAACGCACACGAGGAGTTCGCGGCGCGCACATGCGCCACGCTCGGAGAGGAGCTGGGGCTGCCGGTCCGCGAAACCTCGCACCACTTCCAGGCGCAGACCACGCGGGACACGATGCTCGCGGCGAGCGGTGCGGTGCGGGGTGCCGCGGTGTCGCTGCAGAAGATAGCGAACGACCTGCGCTGGCTGTCGTCGGGGCCTCGGGCGGGGCTGGCCGAGCTGGAGCTTCCCACGGTGCAGCCGGGCTCGTCAATCATGCCCGGCAAGGTGAACCCGGTGATACCGGAGTCCGTCGTGCAGGTGGTGTGCCAGGTCATCGGCAACGACGCGGCGATCGCAGCGGCGGCGCAGGGCGGCTACCTGGAGCTCAACACCTACTGGCCGGTCGCGGCGTACAACCTGCACCAGGCCGTCACGCTGCTGGCATCGGCCACGGCGAACTTCGAGGAGCAGTGCCTTCGCGGCATCAAGGCCACCAGCAAGGGGCCCGACATGGTGGAGCAGGGGCTGATGATGGCCACCGGGCTGACTCCCGCCATCGGCTACGACAAGGCGACCGCCATAGCCAAGAGCGCGGCCGCCCAGGGGACCACGATACGTGAACTGGCGAAGACGGAGGCCGGGCTCAGCGACGAGCAGTTGGAAGAGCTGCTGGACCCCGCGCGCATGACGGCCCCCGGCATCGTGGAGGGAGCGTCCGGCGGGGGCGGTTAGCAGGGAGAATCAACATCGATGGACAGGATAGTTGCGCGCTGAAGCGCGGGAACGACTTAGGGAAACGGGAACGACGGGGATAGAAACCAGGAGGTCGACGTGGACTTCGGCATCCAGATAAGGGAGTTCAAACCGCAGAAGGTAGCGGCCGTTCGGGCGAAGACCACCATCAACAAAGTGACGCCGAAGGTGGTGCAACTGCTCCAGGAGACGGCGGACTACCTGGAGGAGGTCGGCGTGCAGCCGACCGGGCCCGGCTTCGGGGTCTACTACGAGGTCGGCGCGTTCCTCGTGGACGTTGAGGTGGGCTACCCCGTGGACGTGGAGGTGGAGGGCAACGGGCGCGTACAGCCGAACTCGCTCCCCGGCGGGAAGTTTGCGGTCGCCCAGTACAAGGGGCCGCACGAGCAGATAGCGGAAGCGCACCGCGCCGTCCACACGTGGATGCACGTCAACGACGTGCAGTCTACCGGCGACCCTGCCCGGGAGGTCTACATAACCGACCTCCGCGAGATCGGCGAGGGCGAGGAGTGCGAGGCGGAGTCCGTCTGGCCCATCGTCCACGAGACGCGCGCGGAACGCCGCCGGCAGCAGCGCGCCAGGGCGTAGCCCTGCGCAAAGGGCATGACAATGCAGTTCGATCTACGCTCACCTGCCGCCCTGACGTGCGGCGACCTCTCCCCCAGGAGAGGTGGGATGCGAGGTTCCTGCCTCCGCAGGAACGACGGGCGGGAGTTCACCCTCACCCGCGGCGCTTCGTGTGCGATCTGCCATCGCGCACGCCGGACCCCCGCGTGGGCGGGAATGACGGAGTAAGGAACCACGATGCAACAAGCGATCACCGACCACGTTGACAGCCACCTGGACGAGACGATCGAGGGGTTGAAGCGGCTCACGCGGCAGCCGAGCATCAGCGCGCAGCGGCTCGGCGTCATCGAGTGCGGCGAGATGGTCGTGGAGATGCTGCGCGACGCCGGGTTCGACGCGGGCCTCGTCCCCACCGCCGACCCCGGCTATCCGGGCATCATCGCGGAGCTGAAGGGCGCATCCGACCGGTCGATGCTCTTCTACAACCACTACGACGTGCAGCCTCCGGACCCGCTCGACGAGTGGGAGACGCCGCCCTTCGAGCCGACGGAACGCGACGGCTACCTGTACGGGCGCGGCATCTCCGACGACAAGGGGCCCATCGCGGCCCGGCTCGCCGCCATCAAGGCGGTGCGCGACACGATGGGCGAGCTGCCCGTCACGATCCGCTGGTGCCTTGAAGGCGCTGAGGAGATCGGCAGCCCCGGCTTCCACGACTTCGTGGAGCAGAACGCGGAGCGCATCAAGTCGGACGTGTGCATCTGGGAGGGAGGCGGCGTCAACTGGGACGGGCGTCCGATGATCATGCTGGGGGTGAAGGGCCTGCTGTACGTTGAGCTGGAGTGCCGCTCCGCGAAGACGGACTCGCACTCGTCGTACGCGCCCGTCGTGCCGAACCCGGCCTGGCGGTTGGTGTGGGCGCTCAACACCCTGAAGGACGAGAGCGAACGCATCGCCATCCCCGGCTTCTACGACCGCATACGCCCGGCGCTTGAGAACGAGACGAAGGCGATAGCCGCCCTGCCCGACACGTCGCGCGAGTTCTTGCACGACCTCGGCGTCGAGATAGCGGTGGGCGAGGCGTCAGGCGTCGAGTTCCGACGCCGCCTCATCATGGAGCCGACGGCAAACATCGCGGGGTTCGGCGCGGGCTACACCGGCCAGGGCGCCAAGACCATCCTGCCCGCCGTCGCGCGCGCCAAGCTGGACTTCCGGCTCGTGCCGAACCAGGACCCGCAGGAGATACTGCGAAACCTCAGGGAGCACCTGGACCGGCACGGATTCAGCGACGTCACGATCTCCAGCCTCACGTCGGAGCACCCGGCGCGCACTTCGATAGAGGACCCCTTCGTGCGGCAGGTGGCGGACTCGGCGCGGCGCGTCTACGAGAGCGAGCCGTACATCGTGCCGAGCATGACGGGCACCGGGCCGCAGCACCCGGTGCAGCACATCCTCGGCGTTCCCGTCGCCTCGTGCGGCATCGACTATCCGGGCAACCGCATCCACGCGCCGAACGAGAACATCCGCCTGGACTACTTCCGCCTGGGAGTGCTCCACACGGCGGAGCTCATCACAGAACTCGGCGCGTAACGGGGGAATCACCATTGATGCACAGGTTGGACAGGATTGGGGTTGTCATCTTGAGCGAAGCGGGCAATCTCTCGGGCAAGCGCTCGTCAACGCCAACGTTCGCCCGAGTGATGCTTCGGCTCCGCTCGGCATGAAGGGGCAAGCGGGTCCGGAATGATGGAGGCGAACGCCGAACAGCAGATCGCCGAACTGGCGAGGCGCTTTCTGCCCGACGTCGAGGGCTGCCTGCGCGAAGCAATCGCCGAGAGCGACGACCTCGCTCCCATGATGCGCTACCACCTGGGTTGGGAGAACCTGGAAGGCGCCCCTGCAAGCGGGGGTGGCAAGGCGCTCCGTCCCGTCCTATGCCTGGCGGCATGCGAAATGTCCGGGGGCGACTGGCGCGACGCGCTCCCCGCTGCAGCGGGGCTGGAACTCGTCCATAATTTCTCGCTCGTCCACGACGACATCCAGGACGGCGATGAGACCCGGCGCGGGACGCCCACGCTGTGGCGCGTCCACGGCGTGCCGGCCGCGCTCACCGCAGGCAACGCCATGCGCGTCGTCGCGGACCGGACGGCGGACGGGCTCAGCGCCCGCGGGACAGCTCCGGAGGTCGCGCGGGGCACCATCGCGGAGCTCACCAGGAGATACCTGGAGATGATCGAGGGGCAGTACCTGGACCTCTCCTTCGAGGCCGCCGAGCACGTCTCGGTCTCCGACTACCTGGACATGATCGGGCGGAAGACCGGCGCGCTGATCGAGAGCGCGATGCACATGGGAGCGTTGGTGGCGACAGGCGACCCGGCAACGGCTCGCGGGTTCGGGGAGTGCGGGATGCGGCTCGGACTCGCCTTCCAGGTGCGGGACGACTACCTGGGCGTCTGGGGGGACCCGGCATTCACCGGCAAGGCTGTGGGCGCGGACATCCGCAGGAAGAAGAAGTCTCTCCCGGCCGTCTATCTGTTCGACAGCGTGCCGGACGACGAGCGTTCCTGGCTGGAAGAGACATACCGGGCCGAAGAGATAGAGGGAGAACGGCTGGACGGCGTCATGGCGATGCTCGAACGCCTCGGTGGCGGTCCGTACGTGCAACGCATCGCGGAGGAGCAGGCGCAGCTGGCAGTCGTCGCAGTGGACGCGCTCGACATCGCTGAGGAGTCCAAGCAGCTGCTGGGTGCGGTTGCGGAGTTCTTCGCGACACGGGACCGGTGAATCGCGCAGGACGACTGCTGTAGACTGCCGCGAACCCCTGCCGGGAGCAGGCACACCGAGGTGAGAGCATGAGCATCGACCTGGGAGCGCTGAACTGGCTGGCCGTCGTCGTGACGGCGGTTGCCGCCTACGTGCTGGGCGCCGTCTACTACATGGCGCTTGCCAGGCCGTGGATGGCAGCGGCGAACCTCACACGTGAACAGATAGAGGGGAGCGACAACAAGACGGCGTACGGACTCGCAGCCCTCGCGTCAGCCATCGGAGCGGTGGTGCTCGCCATCCTCATCCAGGCGACAGGCGCGGCGAATGCGGCGGAGGGGCTGCTGCTAGGCCTCGTCGTGGGCATCATCGTCACGGGAGTAGGGCAGATCCCCAACTACGCGTTCCAGTTCCGGGGCGCGAAGCTCTTCGTGATAGACGCGGGCTACCCGCTTCTCCAGATGCTGCTCGGGGGCGCGATACTCGGCGCCTGGCAGTAAGGAGAAGGGTCAACGCCCGGACCGCTCCGGGGCCGCGTATAGGATACTTTGCCTCATTAGACGCCGTTCCACTCAGGATGCCGTATCAATAAGCGGTGCTGGAACGCAAAAGGCATTGACTCGCTCCCACCTCAAATGCTACGTTTCTAAGAGTTGTATGAAACTCTGACCCCTCCGATTGTGGACAGGGCCAACGAAGGACAAGCCATGACGAGCACCACCGTAACGCGCCTGCGCATCGAGACGAACGCCGCCCCCGAGTTCTATGACATCACCGAAAACGTCCGATGGGCGCTCGCCGATTCCCGGGTGCGAGACGGGTTGCTGTGCGTCTACTCCGTCCACACCACCGCCGCCATCGTCATCAACGAGCATGAGCCGCTGCTCATCGAGGACATGAAGCGCTTCCTGCGGAACATCGCGCCGGAAGACGCCTACTACGCCCACAACGACTTCGCCATCCGCACCGTCAACATGACGCCGGAGGAAACGGCCAACGGCCACTCGCACTGCGCCCACCTGCTCCTGCCCTCCAGTGAGACCATCCCCGTCATTGACGGCGAGCTTGTTCTGGGCACGTGGCAGAGCGTGTTCATGGTGGAGCTCGACCCAAGTCACCGGACGCGAGAGGTACTCATCAGCGTCTACGGAAGCTGAGGCCCCGCATGGCCGTGTTCCATGCAACCGCCCACGCCCCCTCCCTGCCCGAGTCCTACGCCTACTGCGGCGACCTTGCACGCTCGCACTACGAGACCTTCACGGTCATCTCCCGGTTCACGCCCAGGAGGCACCGTCCCGCGCTGGAAGCCGTCTACGCCTTCTGCCGCCACACGGACGGCCTCGGCGACGAGGCTGAGGGCGACCGGCTCGCCCTGCTCGACGAGTGGGAGGCGGAGCTCTCGCGCGCCCTCACCCCCGCATCAAGTGCGGGGCAGGCTCCGGCCCTCTCCCGGGGGGAGAGGGGAGAAGAAGGGCCCACGCACCCCATCATGGTCGCACTGCAGGACACGGTGCGGCGCTCGCAGATACCGGAGGAGCCCTTCCGCAAGCTGATCGAGGCGAACCGCATGGACCAGGGGTCAGGGCGATTCGAAGCGTATGCAGACGTCCTCCACTACTGCGACCACTCCGCGAACCCCGTCGGGCGGATGGTCCTCCACGTTCTCGGCGAAGCAAGCGAGGAGAACGTCCTGCTCTCCGATGCGACGTGCACGGCGCTCCAACTGGCCAACTTCTGGCAGGACGTTGTGCGCGACTACGCCATCGGCCGCATCTACCTGCCACTGGAAGACATGCGCGCGTTCGGCTGCAGCGAGGAGCAGATCGCAGAAGGGGTTGCGGATGGAGCGTTCCGTGACCTGATGCGCTTCGAAGTCGACCGCGCGCAGGCGCTGTTCGAGGAAGGGCTGCCGCTCGCAGCTCGGCTCAGCGGACGGGCCCGGCTCGCGATCGCGCTTTTCAGTAAAGGCGGCCTTCGCGTGCTGGACGCCATCCGCAA
>JAPOOH010000489.1 GCA_026713505.1 Chloroflexota bacterium
AGCCGCGGCGGATGTGCTCGACGCCGGCGATGACCGTCGACGACACGGCCCCGAGCCCTACCATCAGGACGCCCAGCTTGCCGTCCGCGGGTTCGACGCCGCTTGCGCTCGACGCCACGAAGTCGCTGGGGTCGAGCGCGATGCCGCGCCTGCGGGCGAGGTCCATCAGCGTCCCGTGCCACTGCGCCGGGATGCGCCCCGTCCTGGCCCAGTGCTGCACCGTGCTCTGCCGCCTGCCGAGCAGGTTCGCGAGCGCCGACTGCCCCCCGAAACGGTCGATGATCTGCTTTGCGGTGTTGTGATGTTGTGTGCTCATGGCAGGCAACCTACCGATAAATTCGTTAGGTGTCAAGCCGTCGGGTACACTATGGGCAATGAAACAGGAGGCAGGGATGGTCGACCGTAGACTTCTCCTCATCCGACATTGCCAGTCGTCCGGGCAGTCGCCGGGCGCCGGCTTGACAGAGCTCGGCTTCACCCAGGCCCACGCGCTCGTTGGTTTCCTGTCCGCCATGGAGGTCGACGCGATCGTATCGAGCGTATACACACGTGCCCGGCAGAGTATCGAACCGTTCGCAGCTGTCGCGGGGCTACCCGTCCACACAGACCCCCGCCTGAATGAGCGAACCCTGTCGGAGGTACCTCTGGAGAACTGGAGAGAACTGGTCCGCGATTCTTTCGACGACCTCGATCTGCGGGCCGCAGGAGGTGAGTCAGCTCGAGAGGTCCTCGAACGCGCATGGGCCTGCCTGGGTGGCCTTCTCGGCGGCGGTCATCGGCTTCCGCTAGCCGTAACGCACGGCAATCTGCTGAGCCTGGTCCTGAGTTCGTTGAAGCCCTCGTTCGGCTATAGGGGCTGGGAGAGCTTGTCTAACCCAGACGCATTCCTGTTACAGAAATCCGGAGCTGGACGGCTGACGTTCGAAAGGCTGTGGAACGGATGAGGCTTGCAACTCATCGTCTCTCAAGGTGTTGCAGCGATGCATCGTAGAATCATCGTAGCGAGTTCTACCCTGAGGGTGCTCCGATGAGCCTGAACATCAAGAACGAGGAGACCTGCCGGCTGGCCAGTGAACTCGCCAACCTCACCGGCGAAACGATGACCGGTGCAATTACGGTCGCGCTCCGGGAGCGCCTCGAGCGCGAAAAGCATCAGCGCAGCGTCGAGGAGCGGCTCCGGCGCATACGCGCGATAGCTGAGCGATGCGCTGCGGAGTTGCGCGAGGCAGGCCCAGCGATAGACCACGCCGAACTGCTCTATGACGAGTGGGGTCTGCCGAAGTGATTGTGGATGCATCGGCGGTGGTGATGGTCCTTAATGTGTCCTGCTTGGGAATCTTAACTCAGCCTGTCAGGGGGTCTTTTTGAAGTTCGCACTTGTCGCCGGGAAGAAGTCTGAGCCATCCCCGCGTAGCAGAGCGCTCTGTGCCCATTGCAGCTCTGAAATGATAGCCAAATGCGGCCGCGTGAAAGTCTGGCACTGGGCTCACAAGAGCAGGGTGAACTGCGATGCCTGGTGGGAGAATGAGAGTGAATGGCACAGGAATTGGAAAATCCAGTTCCCAGAAGAGTGGCAAGAAGTCTCTCATCTCGATCCAGTCACAGGCGAAAGACATATCGCAGATGTGAAAACTGATTCTGGGTTAGTAGTAGAATTTCAGCGCTCACCCATTGCGCATGAAGAACTGCAAAGCAGAGAGAGTTTCTACGGCAATATGATATGGATCGTAGACGGCGACCGCGGTTCATTGGACAAGTCATACTTTGACATGGGCCTTACGCGCCCCTTATCTTTCGAGCCACTGGTCTATGGCGTAGCGTGGTGGAGCCAGAGCCGTCTCTTCAGCAATTGGTCGGCATCACAGGTGCCTGTTTTCCTCGACTTTGGAGAAGATTGCCTATGGCGCATCCACTCATTCGACAACAAGACAAAGTCTGGGTATGTTGTCCCGATTTACAAGGAATGGCTCGTTGCAAACTGCATCCAAGGCAAACCGATTGGTGCAATGAACGGAGACCCATCACGCCCAGAAGACTATCGTCGTCAATGGGTTGAAATCATGCATCCACCCGTTCCTCGGGTGGATGCATGCTAATCGATGCGCAACCCCTGCCTCCTGTCACCCCCATTGCGACACCCGCCCCTTCCGCAGTCGCCCCTTGTCCGCGTACGTCGGTTCCTGACGGCGGCGGGCGGGGCAAGCAGCAGCCCACCCCCACCGCTGGGGTTACCAGGAATGAGCCGAAACGAGCGACCCTGAGCGGAAATGAGCTGCGGATGAGCGGTATTGAGCAGTCCAACCGCGCATGGGAATGGCCGTTCTCAGAGGTGAATTCCGGGCAGATGAGCGGAAATGCACAGCATGTCCCCGGAAACGTTCGCTGGCTCAGCTTTTCTTCTCTCCCGATGGCGCTGGAAGCCGGTCTGCTCTCTCTCTTTCTGGGAGAGGGCCGGGGTGAGGGTGGCACGAAGGCGCGCCCCATTGACACCCCCCACCCACGACGCCTAGCCTCACGCGCAGGCGTCCACACAGACGCAGCGGAGGAACGGATGGCCACAACAGCAGGGATCGTGCCGCAGGAGTTGGCGCAACTGACGCCGGAGGAGCTGTACGCCCTCTACATGGAGAAGCAGGTGAACTTCGGGCGCGCCGCGCTCGCGCTCGACAAGCGCAGGCAACTTGGGCGCATCCACGTCCCCGCCGAGGAGGCCGACGTCCCGAACGCCGGGCCCAACCAGCGCATGATCGTGGGGCCGGAACTCGGCTTCAACGTCCACAACCTGCACGTCTTCACGTCGGGCCGCGCCGGCGGC
>JAPOOH010000124.1 GCA_026713505.1 Chloroflexota bacterium
GAACGCTACCAGGAAGCCGCTGAACACCAGCGACGACGGCACTATGAGGTTCGTCAGGTCCTTATGGATGAGCGCCGTCATGTCGAACGTGCGCTCGCCCGCCGGGGACGAGAAGTAGAGTGCGAGGATGGCCGCGAACATGAACGCCGAACCGAGGAATGTGAACAGCAGGAACTTCATCGCGGAGTAGTCCCGGCGCCCCGTGCCCCAGACGGAGATCAGGAAGAACATCGGCACCAGTTCCAGCTCCCAGAAGATGAAGAACAGGATCAGGTCCAGCGACACGAACACGCCCATCACCGCGCCCTGCAGCACCAGCAGCCACATGAAGTACTCGCGGACGCGCGTCTCCACCCGCCAGGACACGAGCACCGCCGCCAGTCCGAGGATGCCGTTCAGCAGCACGAGCGGCGCGCTCAGCCCGTCCACACCCACCAGGAACTCGATGCCGAACGCGGAGACCCACGGCGCGCGCTGCACGAACTGGTAGACATCTCCCTGCGCGCTGAAGATGACGTACATGGAGATGGTCAGCCCCAGCTCCGCCAGCACCGTCGCCAGCGCGATCAGGCGCGTCGTCTGCGAGGAGCCGCGCACCGCCAGCGCCAGCGCGGCGCCGATCATCGGTACGAATGTGATTGCGGTCAGCATCTGCTCAGCGTTGCATCAGGTAGAAGATGAGTATCACTGCCGCTCCCATGGAGACGCCCACGCCGTACACCTGTATGTGGCCCGTCTGTAACTGGGCGATCGCGCGTCCGCTGTTGCGCCCCAGCCATCCGGCCAGGTCCGCCATACCGTCCACGATCCGCCGGTCTACCCAGTCGGACACGAGGAACAGCCCGCGGTAGAGCGCCCTGCGGACGATGAGGTCCTCGTAAAGCGCATCCATGAAGAAGCGCTCCACCAGCAGCCGGTGCCCCCAACGCCACAGGCGTCCCACCCCGTCGAACGACACGCTCCGCGTGCCGTACACGAGCACGGCCAGTCCGATTCCCGCCACCGCAACTACCGTCGACGTGAGCGCTATGACGATGTTGAAGTCCGGCGCGTCCTCGTGCAGCAGGTGCGAGAACCAGTGCGCGGGCACCGGCCCGAGATCGACCAGCGAGTTCGCCACGAACCCGGAGCCGACGGCGAACACTGCCAGCACGATGAGCGGCAGCGTCATCACCCGCGGTGACTCGTGCTGGTGCACGTGGTGGTGCGCCTCATCCGGTATGCGCTCCTCGTGCGGCACCGAGTCGATGCCGCCCCGGAAGTCCCCATGGAAAGACATGATGATGAGGCGGAAGACGTAGAACGCCGTCATGAACGCTGCCGCGAGCGCCAGCCAGAACACCAGTTGCGACACGCCGCCGCTCGCCGCGTGCGCCCCGCTCCATGCCGTGCTCAGTATCTCGTCCTTGCTCCAGAACCCCGCGAGCGGGAATATCCCCGCGAGGCTGAGTCCGCCGACGAGCGTCGTCATGTACGTTATGGGCATCCATCGCCGGAGACCGCCCATGTACCGCATGTCGAACGTGTGCACCGAGTGGTGCACGGACCCCGCGCCGAGGAAGAGCAGGCACTTGAAGAAGGCGTGGTTGAACAGGTGGAACATCGCCACGCCCGGAGCGCCGACCCCCAGCGCCAGGAACATGTAGCCCAACTGGCTCACCGTCGAGAACGCAAGCACCCGTTTGATGTCGTTCGAGGCGAGGCCCATCGCGGCCGCGAACACGGCGGTGACCCCGCCGATGATGGCCACGGTGTTCATCGCCGCCGCGCTCTCTTCGAACAGGCCGAACAGCCGCGCAACGAGGAACACCCCCGCGGCGACCATCGTGGCCGCGTGGATGAGCGAGCTCACCGGCGTCGGCCCCTCCATCGCGTCCGGCAGCCACGTGTGCAGCGGGAACTGCGCCGACTTGCCTGCCGCGCCTGCGAACAGCCCCAGCGCCGCCCACGTCGCCACGCCTGCGGAGAGCATCGGCGCGGCCTCGAGGATGGCCGGGATCTCGAACGGGTTCAGGCCCAGCGCTGCGAACTCGCCGCGGTGCAGGAACAGGTACAGGATGCCGAGCATGAACCCGAAGTCCCCGATCCTCGTGACGATGAACGCCTTCTTGGCCGCCGCTGCCGCTGCCGGGCGGTGGTACCAGAACCCGATGAGCAGGTAGGAGAAGAGTCCTACCAGCTCCCAGAACACGAACAGCTGGATGAGGTTGTACGCGAGCACCAGCCCCAGCATCGAAGCGGTGAACAGCGACATGTACGCGAAGTAACGGGGGTAGTCGCTCCACTCGCCGCTCGCATCGTCGGCGTCCTTGCGCATGTAGCCCAGCGAGAACACCTGCACGACCGTGCTGACGCCGGACACGACCGCCGCCATGATGGCCGAGAGCGGGTCGAGGAAGATGCCCACCGTCATCTGGAAGCCGTCCTGCGCTCCCAGCGCGCCGACGGCGAACCACGTGTGCGGCTCGTAGCCCGCGTCGCCGTTCCCCATCGCGCCGTTGACGGCGATGAGGCTCAGCACGAACGCCGCGCCGGTCCCGGCGATGGCCGCGTAGCCGGCGTACTGCCAGAGCGAGCGTTTCCACGGCCTCAGCACGGCGATGCTGAACACCCCTGCCAGGAGCGGCAGGCCTATGATGAGCCACGCTGCTGCTTCGGGGAGCATCGTCTACAGCTTCCTCAGGATCTCGTCCGCCACGTGCTCGCGGCCTCGCGGCACCATGATGCGGAACGCCGACGTCTCGCTGTACTCGAGCAGGCCGCCTTCAGGCAGCAGCCGCACGGGCAGACCCTCGCCCTCGAGGATCTCCTTCCACATCTCGGCCAGCATCAGGTTCGGCGCTTTCTTGTAGTCAACCCACATGGCGAGTCCCGCTAACGCCTCAGCGTGCTCAGATCTGAGATATGCACCGTGTCGCGGCGCCGGGCCAGCGCGATGATGAGCGCGAGCCCCAGCGCGACCTCCGCCGCTGCAACCACGATGACGAACACCGCCAGCGTCTGCCCCTCCAGCACGAAACGCTCCGCGTCTGTTCCGGCGCCGGAGAGCCGCAGCCCGGCCGGCACGGTGTAGCGTGAGAACGCCACGAGTGCAACGTTCACCGCGTTGAACATGATTTCCACGGACATGATCACCGCGATGATGTGCTTGCGCGACAGCACGCCGTACAGCCCGATGCAGAACAGGATCGCTGAGATGATGAGCAGCCGCTCAAGCATCGGTGCGCTCCCGTACCAGCGAAAGCGCACCGATGACCGCCGCCAGCAGCAGCACTCCCGCTACCTCGAACGCGAGCACGTAGTCGCTCAACAGCAGCCGTCCCAGTTGCGTCGGAGTCTCCACGAACACGGTCGCGATCGGCCCCGGCAGCGAGTCCGGCAGCACCGTCCACTCCGCCTGCACGATGCTGTACGCCAGCGCCGCCAGCAGCGCCGCGCCCATCATGAGCGCCACCGGCTGCACGGCGGTCGACACGTTCCCGGTGTCCACGTCCCTCGTCATCATCACGGCGAAGATCACCAGCACGGCGATACCGCCGCCGTAGACCAGCACCTGCACTACCGCGAGGAACTCCGCATTCACCATCGCGAACAACCCCGCTATGCCCAGGAAGCTCACCACCAGCATCAGCGCGGCCCGGAAGATGCTGCGCAGGTGCACCACCAGCGCAGCCGACCCGATGGTGACCACCGCCAGAGTCCAGAACACGATCTCGGAGAAGATGTTGTCGAACGCCACGGCTACCGTTCACTCCCATAGTCGCCTGCCGAGCTGGACCGGTGGTCCATCTCCTCCGGCATCTGCCCCGGACGCTTGGGGTGCCAGATGAACGGCTCGCGTCCCACGCTCCGCCACTCCTGCGACTCGTTGTGGTGCGGGTCTGCCTTTTCGCGTTCCATCTGCGGACGGAACCACGTACTCGGGTGTTTTTCACGCTGCCTCAGCGTGTCGATGTCGATCACGAGGTCAGCCCGGCTGTAGCGCGCGGCCTCGAAGCCGGAGCCCATGTGCAGCGCGTCGTAGGGGCACGCCTCCACGCACAGCCCGCAGTACATGCAGCGCGCCTGGTCTATGTCGAAGACGTCCACCTTGTAGCTGCCGCCGTCCTGCTCGTTGCCTCCGTCCGGGTCGGTGACGATGCGGATGATGCCCAGCGGGCAGTACTTCGCGCAGCTCGCGCATCCCGTGCATCGCTCCTCGTACCAGGTGAACTCCTGCCCGCGGAACCGCGGGTGCTGCGGGATGCGCGCCTCCGGGTACTGGATGGTGAACGGACGCCGCACCAGGTTGC
>JAPOOH010000511.1 GCA_026713505.1 Chloroflexota bacterium
GGGCAGGTCGGTCACCGCTGCGAGCCGGGCGGGCTCGGTGCCGGAGCCGTTGAAGATCTGGTGCTTCGCGTTCAGCGGGATCGCGAAGATGGCGCTCGGCCCCCACTCGAACGAGTACCGGCGCCCGTCAGGACGCTCGATGACCGTCGAGCCTCGGCCCGAGATGACGTGGATCAGCTCGTCGTGCATGTGCTGCTCCGGGTTGAGCTGACCGCCGGGCGGGATCTCGACGACGTACGACGACAGGTAGTCGGAGCGTCCGGCGAGGTGCACGTACGCGCCAAGGCCGCCCATGCGCTCCCACGGCTCGAGCTGCACCGTATGGCAGTCGACGGCGTAGGCCTCGTGGATGGGGATGCCCTCGCTCTTGATGAAGTCCGTGTACGGGAACACGCCGTAATAGGGGTTGAACTCGACTTCGTCTCCCATGGTTCCTCTCCTTCGATGCGCCAGGATGCCGCGAGCGTACACGAACGCGCGCCCACGCGCCAAGCGGCAACCCTCACCCCCAACCCCTCTCCCAGTGGGGGAGGGAGCACGGCAGGGCGGTCCGGCGTAGGGGCGTCCCTTGTGGGTGCCCTCGTTGGGGATGGGTACCCACAAGGGGCACCCCTACATCAAGCCGGAGCGAACGTTTTCGGGGGAAACGCCGCTCATTTCCGCTCACAAGCCCAAATGCACGTCTGAAATCGGCCTTCCGCGTGAGCGGTCCAACCGCTCATCCGCCGCTCATTCCCGTGCATTGCCGCTCGTTTCCGCCCGTAGCCGCTCACCGGCTTCGTGGCCGGCTGCGCCGGCGTGGACCGAGGGCAGTGCTGCCGGAACCAGCGTACGCGGTCGGGGTGCGACCGCGGAAGGGGCTGGTGTCACTGATCCGGGAATCAACATGGATGGACAGAATGGACAGGATGAGGTCACCGCTACCGGACGGCGGTGCAGGTGGGTAGGCGAGCGGAGCCCCGCGGATGCAGGTTCTGAGCGTCGAGGAGGTGCTGCGTCGCGGCGAGCGTCCGAAGCTTCCGCCGGAGGACCTGCGCTCGCTGGAGAGGGAGGCGCAGGACAAGATGCTGATATTGTGAGAGGGGCTCTATTCGCGGGCTAACCATTTTCTAAGTGCGGGCGTAGACGTCTCTTCAACGAATCGAACACCCCACGCTCTTGTATTTTGTCGAAGACAGATTGGGGCATCCCACATTCGGTTAGAAGCCAGATAACCCCCAAGTAGTACACGGATTCGCCAAATGCAGACACCATCTGGTAATCGATTCTATCGTTGTCACTACCGTGTGCGGCCCATTCGTTGCGTATATCAACAGCCTTATTGGCCCACGTTTCAATCTGGTTATCCACCAAATCATCGAAAATGGTTCCGGCCAGTTGATTTGCAATATGCTTTACACGTCTCTTGACGCTATGATCACTAATGAGACTAGAGTCATCGCGAACGGCGATGCTTTCAATAGCTGCTACTGAATTAGTATATCGGTTTTCTGCGTAGAGCACATCTATATAGACGGACGATGTGAGTGAGTTGATTGCGCGCCCATACATCAGATACAAATCAAACCACTTTGCGATTCCTTCAATCCCACCGATGTCTGTGTAGCTGAACAATGGAAGAGGTGAGCGTGCCCGGTCAGTATCAACCAGGTTGTCGCCAAGAGTATGTTCCATCCATGTTCCTTCACCTCTACCTATGCCAACTTTTGCCTCTTCAATGAGGCAAGGGCGATTGGTGGCTAGTGTCAACAACCTTTGAGCCGCAGACTTCAATTTGCGTAAGTCGTTGAGACCGCGCGGTTCGTTCAGTTTGACTATGAGTCGATGGTGTGAGGTTACGGGTTGGCTGGAGAGATAATGAATCATGTAGTGTATTAGTAACGACACTTCTCCCCAATCAAATTGGTGTTCTGCCAAAACATGCGGCTGATAGTTCACAGAAAACCCTTGATTGGTTTCAGTTGTGATTGTTGTATCTATGCTGCCAACCCAGTCGCTTAGCAAGTCTAACTCAATATCCATATAATCAAAACTCAATAACGGGTTCTGAGTAGATGACTCACTGCTTATACCACGTATGATAGAGCCGACCCGGTAGCACTCAGAAAAGAAGACTTGGCGCTGACAATCGGCTAAGATAAGGTCGCCCATCTGGGTTTTCCCTTCAATCCGCACTTTGTCTTCAGAGATTGTCCCAACAGGAATATTCCCTGGTTGGATACTTTCGAGCGATTCGAGAATATCCAAGCGTGCCTGCTTGGGATAGAACAACAGCCGTCCTGCAACCTTATTATCGGGATTATCAGCAAGCCAGAAGTAGCCGATTGTGTCTATCGTATCTGTCACAAGGCCTCCTCATGGACTCAGCCTCTGGCTTCACTCAGCATGGCAGGCACCCCCACGCGACACGACGGGCGCTGGCGCACACGCTGGATTCCCGCACCGGCGGAATCCAGGGGGCTATCCCCGCTCCCCGAGCAGCCGGCGCAGTTCCTCGACCTCGCGGCGGAGGTCGCGGTTCTTGCGGGCGAGGTAGATGGCGTAAGCGAAGAAGCCCGCCCAAGTGAGCAGCGTGCCTGCGAGCAGGTAGCCGAGGTTGCTCTCGCCCGGCGCATCCGACTCATAGATAGTGGTGCTGCCTACGAACCTGGGCCAGCCGCCGGGGAGGCGCCAGTCCGACGTGAGCGAGACGAAGAGCGCCACCAGTGCGGCCACCAGGAATACGGAGAGGATGCTGATGATGACGGTCTGTCGGTTGCGCATGAGTGTCCTCAGGCGGCGGCGAGCCGCAGCTCCTCGACGGCGTCCTCGTCGCCGCGGAGCGCGTAGCGCTCGGCGATGAGGGCCGCGAAGAGCACGATGAAGGTGACGAACGAGAAGAGGAA